>JAAEPD010000271.1 GCA_024222455.1 Aureispira sp. | reverse complement strand
GACTTTTCAGTATAGGCTGTAGGGAACTTTGAAGGGACCTAGCACCCACAGTTTTTAAGATAGGACCAAGATATTTTACAGTGGTACTGTTCATTGGACACAGTAGCCCGTATTTTATTTTTGAAAAATCACAATCTCTCTTAAGAGTGCAGTTGGGTAAATGGCCTTGACCCCTTAAGCAGGCGCAAAAACGTGACCTCGGAAGTGGTCGCATAATAGAACTATATTATTAAAACTCCATTTATTGTAGTACAAAGGTATCAAGTACCCTGTCACTTTTACTTTTACAATAAAGTACACGTCTTTAGCTTCCCATCAGTATATAACTTGCTACATAAGTACATAAATGCAGTACTCAAGAGGCATGTATAAGTACACTGTCATTTCAGTGTGCAGAAAAAGGGGGGCAATTTGGGGTCTCAGGCTACATGGCTAATCATAGGTCTATGGCATATTGTGAAAAACGAAATCACGAAAGTTGTTTCATTTTTTCATCAATTCAAGCTTAGGCTATATATGTTTTTTCAGAAGTATGTTGGTAGTGGTTGAAAATCTAGTATAGCCTCTGCAGTACTTAGTTCTACAGTACTCTGGTGCTGTCAGAGGCCCTCTTTTGTGTGAAAGTGGATTTTTCCTACATTTTTGCCTAGGATGGTCCTGTAGAGAACGAAATCACGAAACTTTGCTCATTTTCCAGTATGTTACACAGGAGGTAAGGTACTTTCAAAATGTATCTAGAAATATAGTACTGAAATGCTAGGTTAAAGTACATCAGCACCCCTGAGAGGGTGTTAAAGAACTAAAATCATCAAAATTTTCCCAAATTTACATTTTACAGAACTGTGTTTCCATGGTAACTGTACCCATACTGTGTCACTTATACTCTCACATGATATACCAATAGAAAGCACAAGTCACATACTTTCATTTGCTAGGCTACATGAAAATATATTTTAGAATAGATTATTTTCAGAAGAGATTCTAGCCACCATACCCCCCTAGAAATGTGCCATCGATGCTCAAACTGCAGTCTTCTAGATGAATTACCCAACTGCACTCTTAAGAGAGATTATAAAATCTACTAATAAATCATTCCCTACAACACTTATTGGTGTCTAAATATGTGAAATAGCATTGTCAATCAGAAACAAATTTTTATTCTCTCAACTTTATCAAAAAAGTCCCCGTATCCAAGGAAAATGCTAGCATTAGCGCTATGGACTGAAAGGTCCAATTTGGGCCGTATTTGGCCTTCTCACTGACTTTTCAGTATAGGCTGTAGGGAACTTTGAAGGGACCTAGCACCCACAGTTTTCAAGATAGGACCAAGATATTTTACAGTGGTACGTACTGTTCATTGGACGCAGTAGCCCGTTTTCTTTTTTTGAAAAATCACGATCTCTCTTAAGAGTGCAGTTTGGTAAATGGCCTTG
>JAAEPD010000270.1 GCA_024222455.1 Aureispira sp. | reverse complement strand
TTTTAAAAGCGATCGGTGGGATTTAGTCATGGAAAAAATTTGGTCGCCTGCGGCTTAAATCCGAAACTTTGAAATACACCCACTCATAAGAATTATTGTGCTCCTTTTTCTGTTGCTCCCAAAGCTTTAGGCTTTTTACATATTTAGCCGAATCTGATTGTGCTTGGCTATACTGAAAACTCATTCCCAACAAAGCAACTAGTAATATTATATTGTAAGTCATTTTCTTTTTTATTGAACAATTAGTTAATTTATTATACTCTACTAGATACACTAAATCTAAAAAAGGGTGTATGACTCCAAAAAAAATCCTTCTGTATCTCAAATACAGAAGGATTATATATTTCTCTTACTATTTTAATACTACCAAGTAACGACCACTTTTCCTATAGACTTGCGTCCACCCAAAAAGTCATGCGCCTTAGCGATTTCATCTACACTAAATCGGCCACCAACAGTTGGATTCAACTTACCTTCATTCACTTGTTTTACTACATTGACTAGACAACGTTTAAGCGAATTAGGCCTATGATCCCCTACCCTAAGCATATTTACTCCTATAAAAGCTTGAGAATTCATTAGCATTGGGATAGGTTTAATCAGACCAAAACCCAATAGTAACTTAATATCTGCAAACAGCTGTATCTTCTTAGTAGAACGGCTAGCAGCACCATAACAAACAATTCGACCACCACCTTTAGTCAACAATCGACGTGCTTTTTTCACTGATTGGCCTCCAATACTATCAAAAGCTACATCAATACCTGCATCACCTCTATGTTTCTTCACATACTCTTCAAAATCTGAAGTATTATAATTGATAGGGTGATCTACTCCCTGCTCTCTCAAGTATTCCAGTTTTTTATCAGAACCTGCCGTTCCATAAACTATACAACCTCTATTCTTAGCCATTTGCACCAATGCAGTTCCTACACCACCTGCAGCAGCTTGGATCAAGACATGATCACCTTCATGCATATTTACCATTTCTTCTGCACAGAAATAAGCTGTTCCATACTGCGTAGGGATTGCAGCAGCGACTCCAACATCCATATCATCAGGAATCAAAGCAACACCAGTAGCTACAGTTGTTACATACTCTGCATAACCACCAAATCGAGTGAAACCAGTGACTCTTTGACCAACTTCTAAACCTTCTACACCTGTTCCTATTTCATGAATATGCCCTACTACTTCATAACCCAAAACAGTTGGTAATGGCGGACAATCATTGTACAAACCTTGCCTTGCCATTACATCTGCAAAGTTGAGCCCAAAGGCTTCTACTTTGATACAAACTTCTCCAGCTTTAGCCTTAGGAATTGGACGCTCTTGTATATCAAAAGCTTTATCAGAAGTTCCAAATTTGGTTAATACTACTGCTTTCATGTTCTCTTTTTAATTGGTTATGATTTATTTTAATGGGATTTTCAATCTAGTTTTTGTTTTTAATAGTTCGTTGTTTTTTGAGTTTTCTGCTAAAACTCAAAAAATCATTACTTCTTAGTTCTTGATAATCACTTGCAAAAATTCAACGAACTATAGTATGCTTATACAAGGTGTAATTCTTACAATCCTTGCACTGCAACTCCATCCAGACCAACCTACTTTCTACTTCATCGCTGCTTTCTGCAAACCTCAACTTAGTTTGAGTACTCTCACATACAGCACAAGGATACCCCAAAGCAGGCATATTGGCTCCTTTCCCTTCCGAAAATGCAACTGCACTAACTTGTATAAGCCATTCTTCCCCCATTTTGTTTTGAATAGAGGAAGCTATTTTTAATTTTTTCTTTTTTGCCATTTAACTGTATGAATATTAAATCATACCACGAGCCTTCAACTCTAGGTATTTATTGACTGTATCAATAGATAACTCTTCTGGGCGAGTAAGGATAGCTTGAATACCAAATTGACGTAACTCTTGTACGATTCGGTATTTTTCCTCCACAAACTTAGCAGCTATTGTTTTATAATAAATCTCTTCTGTATTGGTAGCCTCTTCTCTAGAATAATCCAGAATTTCTGTATTCTCAAAAAAGATAACAACCAACAAGTGCGTTGAAGCTATCTTACGCAAGATGGGCAAAACCCTAAGCATGGCAGAATGACTCTCAAAATTAGTGTATAAAAACAGTAGGCTTCGACTACGAATAAACTGTCGAGTAGCTGCTGTATAGAGCAACTCATAGTTTGCTTCATAATTTCGAGGTTGTTCTTTGTATAAGGTCTCTATAACTCTCCTTAGCTGCATTGGGCCACTATCAGCCTTTACCGTTGCTCCTATTCGATCAGAAAAGGTCAACAAGCCAGCTTTATCGTGCTTGTGTAAGGCTACATTAGATATAACCAAACTAGTATTGATGGCATAGTCCATCAGACTCAAACCATTAAAAGGCATTTGCATAGAACGCCCCTTATCAATAACACAATAGATTTGTTGAGAACGCTCATCGGCATACTCATTGACCATTAGGTCATTTCTACGGCTAGTTGCTTTCCAGTTTACACTCCTAAAATCATCTCCTTTTACATAATTACGGATCTGATCAAACTCATAACTATGCCCAATTCTACGCACTTTTTTAGCTCCTTTGAATAAGGAAACCTTAGTTACCCCAAACAATTCAAATTGCTTCATTTGTAATAAAGAAGGGTAAACCAATATTTTAGCACTGTTATCATAAGAAATTCGACGTTCGACCAAACCTAAGATGGAGCGAATAAACACTAATGTTTTATGGAAAGTATATTCACCACGTAAGGTGGGGCGTAAGGTATAAGTAAAGGTTTCGTGTGTGCGAGCAGGCATGAATTTCTTAATCTCAAAATCTCTTCGCTGAAACTCATCTGGTAGCTCATCTACTATAACCATAGATAAACCCATTCCATAAGCATTATATACCTCTAGCTTAATAGTATTATCATCACCCAAAGAAAGCTGTCTAGGCAATTCTCTATCACAATCTATTCTTACATAGTTATTAAACAATAAAAATAAATCAACCAATACAATTGCTCCAACTACCAACAAAGATGCTTTTGCTATAGACATCAAAAAAGGAAAAGGATAGCTAGCTATGAATAGCCCAATCAGCATTCCAAACACTAAAAAGAAGCGATTGGGTAAAAATACTTGCCTAAGTAGGACTATATCTAAAATTTTCTTCAACATAGATTATAATATATAATAGGGTCTATTTTCTCTAAATAATTTATGCTTATTCAAACATGGTTCTACTAAAGTTAAATAATATTTTTAAAAACTACCTAATCAACCTCCTTAAAACACAAAAAGCCTAGCACAAGTGCCAAGCTTTCTGTTTTTTTTATGATCTATTTCAGTTTATAGAAGCTTCGAAATCAAATTTCATCTACTCTACTCACTCGTATTTTCATTAACGGTTTATAATGATACAACCATTAAACTCATCTTTTGGTACGTTAGACGTGTCATTCAGTTTCAAGAAGTAGAAGTAAGTACCATCTGGTAAATCATTGCCATTAAATCGGCCATCAAATCCAGTCAATCCACCTTCATAAACTAAGTTACCCCAACGAGAGAATACTCTCATTTCTGCATTTGGATAATCATTAACACAACGAACATTCATAAAGTCGTTAATACCATCACCATTTGGAGAAATTGCTTCTGGTATAAAGCATTCAAAGTCGGTAGTTACTTCTATTACCACATTGGCAGAATCACAAGTATTAGGACATTGTATATCACATATCTGATAAGTGAAGGTATCTATACCAAAGAAACTTGGTATTGGTTTATAATCAAATGTACCATTGTTGTAATTCACTAGTGTACCTCCATTAGGATTATCAGAAACACTAATCGTAAATAGATTAGCAGCATCGTTGCTTATTACATTGAAGCCCATAAGAGAATCTCTAAATGCTACTCCATTCGCACCTATAAACTCATCATCAAATGCTCCTGGCCCTACTTTGTAAGATACTGGAATAGTATCACCTTCAGACACACAACCTGATAAACTCACTGTTACGTGATAAATACCTTCTGCAGCATTGCTCACCAAGAATTGATTAACAGTAGTGATAGTAGTATCACCTGCTGGCGTTTCCCATGTATAAATAGTTCCTGAAGGATAAGTAGTGTTTTCTGTCAACTCTAGCACATCACCAAAACAAAGAGGTTGGTTATACTCCATAGTCGGTTGTTGTGGAGTTATATTGATAGTGGCATTGACACTTCCTGTAGTTGTACAAGAATAATTATCTGTCAAGGTCACAATATAAACACCTGCATTTGCTTGAGTAACATTTGAGATTGCTGCATTTTGAGTATTTCCAGCAAAACTACTAGGCCCTGTCCAAACATAAGTATAAGTACGAGACAAATCTGAAGGATTAGCATCTAGTGTCAATGTTCCACCCTCACAAGGCGTTGTTGCTGTTGGTGAAGGAGGTGTTGGTCTAGAAATTACTTGCATTTGATATGGCACTGTCATAGTATCTGTACATCCATCTTGGTATACAAAAATGGTATAAGCACCAGTATCAGCTATTGCTACAGGATTGAATATTAAAGAATCATTTCCTGTACCTATTGCTACATTCTCATGGTACCATTGGAAACTTAGAGAATCACCAGCATATGTTCCAATATTACTAATGTTTAAGATGATTTCTTCCCCTTCACATAACGGATCATTACCTGCAATAACAGGAATCTCAACTACATTTACGTCTAAAACTACTGTATCTTTAGCAGGGCAACCTGCACCAGAAGTTGGTGATATCCAGAAGACATAATTTCCTTCATCTGCTCCAGTAAGCCCAGTTCGGATAGTATCAGTTGTTACCATTGTATCTTGAGTAACAAACCCATTAGGTCCTTGCCATTTATATGAATAGGTATTACCATTACTTGGTATTGAAGTCACATCTAAGACCAAGGTATCATTTTCACAAAGTGTAATAGAATCAGGTGCTACAGTTGGTCTGTCTAAAGTAACATTGACTAATGCTATACAGAAGCCTTGATTGCCATTATTATCTACAGCGGTTACCAGGATTGGTACAATACCTTGATCATCACAAGTAATCGTATCTTTTGATAGGAATATAGTATCTATACCACAAGCATCATTGCCACCAGCAGGACTCAATACTGCAGGTGTTAAAATTTCCTGTCCTGCATTGGTAAGATCTACATTGTGTGTATTACAAACTATAACAGGAGCAGTAGTATCTCTTACTGTAACAGTAGCTTGACAAGAGTCTACATTTCCATAAACATCTGTTACGGTCAATGTAACTGTATCATTACCTACATCTGAACAATTATAGGTAATAGATGATTGACCATCAATACTATAATTAGCTATTCCACAATTATCATTAGTTGCAGTATCAGCTACAGATGGAGCCTGCAATGTTACTGTCCCTGTGTTGCTCAAGTAGATTACAGTATCCATACAAACTACGTTTGGAGCTAAACTATCTACCACATTTACAGTAGCTACACAAACACTTGTATTACCAGAAGGATCTACTAAAGTCAGTGTTGCTGTGTTACTAGATGAAACATTAGAACAGTCATAAGTTGTTGTAGCCTGACTATTGATCAAATAAGTGTTGATACCACAAGCATCATTACTTCCTCCATCAATTGCAGCAGCAGCAACTGTACTCACTCCTGTAGCATCTAATTGTACTGTAATATTTTGACAAACAGCAATTGGTGCTATATTATCTTGTATATCTAATGTCGCTGTACAAGTACTAGCATTGCCTGCTGCATCTCTTACTATTAAGAGAGCTGTTCGGTTGCCTATACTATCACAAGTATAAGTGACACTTGTTTGGTTAATTGCATTAATAAAGGTGTCAACTAAACCACAGTTATCTGTACTAAAGAAATTAATGTCTGTAGCCATAACTGTTCCGATACCAGAAGAATCTAATTGAACAGTTAATGTACTTGGCAAACAGATAGCTGTTGGAGGAATAATATCTCTAACATTTACAAAACCAGTACAAGTATTTGTATTTCCGCTTCCATCTGCAGCAGAGATTGTCACATTTATAGTAGACCCTATATCTGCACAAGTAAAGGTATCTGTAGCTTGACCATTGATGGTCCAAGTAGTAATTCCACAAGCATCATTTCCAGAAGAAACATCTTGAGGAGAAACAATCACATTTCCATTACCATCTACATAAGCATCAAATACTCCACAGTTTAATACTGGAGGAGTGTTATCTTCTACAAAGACGGTATCTTGACAAAGACTAACATTTCCAGAAATATCAACAACGCTTAAAGTAACTACATTAGCCCCTATATTAGAGCAATCAAAAGTATCTTGTTCTAATCCATTGATAAATAAACCTGGTGTTGCTAATCCACAATTGTCCGTACTACCATCGTTTATTTGTAAAGGATCAACAATTACTTCTCCTACAGCATTTAAACTTACTGTTACACTCTTACATTGAGCAGCAGGTGCTACAGTATCTATAACATCTACAGTTACAGGACAAACTGTAATATTCCCAGAAGGGTCAGTCATTACCAATGTTTCATTTTGTGTAGTTAGTATGTCTGCACAAGTATATTGTATGGTACTACTTCCTCCTACTGTATAGGTAATTGGTCCACAATTATCCAAACTAGCACTATCTAATGCACTTGCATTGATTACTACATTAGCACCTGCTAAATAAACAGGTATTGGTATAGTAGGACAAGCAGCAGCAGGAGGTATAGTATCCTCTACAGTAATTGCAGAAGTACAACTAGCTGAGTTTCCAGAAGAATCGGTTACTGTAATATTAATAATATTAGGACTTGTTGTGATATCTGCGCAAGTAAAGTTGATTGTATCTGCTCCACCTACAGTATAAGAAGCAATTCCACAATTATCGAAACTACCATTATTAACTGTAGCTACAGGGAATACAACTAATCCGCTCGTATCTAGTTGAGTGGTTATGGTAAACTGACAGCTTGGAGAAGGAGGGGTTATATCCCGAACAATCACCTCTGCATGACAGGTATCTTCATTTCCATTTACATCTACAATGGTCAAGACTGCTATATTGGTATCTACCTCAGAGCAATCGTAAGTATATGTGTTTACTCCGTTTATTAATATTTGTGAAATTCCACAATTATCAAAACTACTATTATTAAGAGATATGGACGCTACATCTACTGTTCCATTGACTGGATGTAAGATCACAGAAAGCGGAGTAGTTCTACAAAGCGCAGATGGAGAGACAGTGTCTATCACATGAACATTACTTGTACAAGATCCAACATTTCCTGAGCTATCTGATACAGTCATAGTTACTACTTGAGGACTAGTTATGACACTACCACAGTTATATACTATACTATCTAAACCATTAATTTGATAAGATCCTATATCTAACGCACAGTTATCAGAACTAGAACTATCTAGCTGAACACCAAATGTAGAAATGGCGCCTGATGGATCTAGGAATACAGCTATAGAATCATAACATAAAGCTATAGGACTAGTAGTATCTGCTAAGGTTAGTAAAGCATGACAAGTATCTATATTTCCAAATATATCTTGTGCTTGTAGGACAGCTACTTGTGTTCCAATATGACTACAAGTTAAAATTTGATTAGAAACGCCATTGATTAACAATGGTGGGTTAAATCCACAAGGATCACTAGTTCCACCATCTATAACACCAGCTAGTACATTTATAAATGTACCTGAACCTGGAAGATATAAGGTTGTATCTCTACAAACCATATTTGGTCCAACAGTATCAGCCACTGTTATGTTATTTGCTTGACAAGAATCTACATTACCAGAACTGTCAACAACAACTAACCATACAGAATTTCCTGCACCAATATTAGAGCAATCAAATGTGGCAGGGTTAGTAGTATACATAGTATCGACACCACAAGCATCAAAACTACCATTATCTACATCCACAATAGGTATAGTAATAGAACCGGTAGAATCTAAGTAAACTGTTGCATTGTTTTGACAAACTACTGTAGGTACTGTTACATCATTAACTGTAATATTAGCAGCACAAGAATCTACATTGCCATTTACATCAGTAACTACTACCATATAGTTGGCAGTACCAATATTTGCACAGTCTACAGCTAATACAGAATCACCTGCAATACGAATAGTTGCAATAGCACAGTTATCACTAAATGTTCCAAATTGTGTACTATCTATAGTAGCTTGACCTGCTGCATCTAAATCAACTGAGAATGTAGCACAGTTCATAATCGGTTTGGTAGTATCTGAAACATTAACTGTAGCAGCACAAGAATCTGCATTGCCACTTCCATCTACAACCTTAAAGTTGACAATTTGAGCTCCTACATTAGAACAGTTATAAACAATACTATCTAAACCGTCAACTAAGTAAGAAGCAATTCCACAATCATCAATACTGTTGTTATTGATCATAGCAGGTAGCAAAGTTATATTACCTGTAGGATCTATATATAAGTCAATTGGTGAAGTACAGATAGCAGATGGTGCTACTGTATCCATTATTGTCACGTTTGCAGTACAAGAGTCTTCATTATTGTTTACATCTGTAATGATAAGTGTTACTACTTGTATTCCTACATCAGGACAAGTAAAGTTGGTTTGACTCAATGTTGCAGTAGATATACCACAGTTATCAAAACTACCAGCATCAATATCCCCTACTGTAAGTGTTGCTAGACCAGAGCTTAAAATCAAAGTATCTGGCTGACAAAGAACTGTTGGACGAAGAGTATCGATTACTTCTATTATAGTTTGACAAGTACTAGATTGTCCACTTGCATCTTCAATGGTCAATGTAACAATATTGTTACCAATATCTCCACAGCCAAAGCTTGCAGAATCTAATGAATTGATCAAGAAGGTATCAATTCCACAGTTATCACCACTACCATTATCAATATCAGTAGCAGCTAACATTGCATTACCCGAAGGATCTAATGCTATAATAACTGCTCCATTAGGTTGGCAAGTTGCAACAGGATTAATAGTATCTAACACATTTGCATTTGATGGACAAACTGTTACATTTCCATTTTCATCAGTAATCGTCATAGTAAGAGCATTAGCTCCTAAGTCTGCACAAGTGAAAGTAGTTTGGCTCAATACCATTGTTGCTATTCCACAAGCATCTGTGCTACCTAAATCTATATCTGAAGAATCAATTGTTACAGATGAAGGAGACACATATATATTTATAGAAGCTGCACAATTAGCTACTGGAGATACAGTATCAGCTACTGTTACCGTTGACTGACAAGTAGCTGTATTGCCACTACCATCTGTAACTAAAAGTGTAATTGTATTTGGATTGGTTGCAATATCAGCACAATCAAATGTATAGTTGGATGCTCCTGATGCTGTTGTAAAGGATACTGAACTACAGTTATCTGTACTACCATTATCTACAGCTGTTGCAGCAAGTGTAGCATTTCCTGTAGGGTCTAATTGAACAACGATAGGTCCTACTTGACAATTAGCTACTGGAGGAATATTATCTACAACTTCTATTGTAGTAGAACAAGAGTCTGTATTACCACTCGCATCTGTTCCAACTAGAGTTACATTATTGCTCCCCAAATCTGCATCTGTATAGTTGATAAATGGTGCTCCATTTATAGATAAGGTTATACCTGAACAGTTATCATTAGAACTATTATTGATATTAAACGTAGTTACCAACACATTACAAGATCCATCTAAGAATACTGTATCTGGCTTACACTGCATAGTTGGACTTACAGTATCTAACACATTAACAGTAGTAGGACAAGTAGCTGTATTGCCACTTGGATCTGATACTAATAAAGTAATCGCATTTGGACTTGTTCCTATATCACTACAATTAAATGTATAGTTAGGCAAACCACTTGGTGTTGTAAAGGTTAATGGTCCACAGTTGTCTGTACTACCATTATTGACAGCAGTTGCTGCTAAGGTTGCAATACCACTTGGGTCTAAATGAACAGTCATTGGAGCCGCTTGGCAAAGAGCAACAGGATTAATTGTATCTACTATAGTAATAGTAGCAGGACAAAAGTCTGTTGAGGTTCCATCACTTACAAACAAGGTAGCTGTATTGTTACCAATATTAGAACAAGTATAGTTAAAGGATGGCGCTCCATTCAATGACCAATTCAACGTACTAGGACAGTTATCAGTACTACCATTATTTATATCTCCTGGGATGGCCGTAACTACAGTAGGACTAGCTGTTGTAAAGTACAATGTAGTATCGTGACAAAGTACAGTAGGTGGAATTATATCTCTAATATTAAGTGTAGCTGTACAATTACTAGGGTTACCTGATGCATCTCGAACTGTTAAGGTAACTGTACGAGTTCCTACATCAGAACAGTTATACCATACCGTATCTGTACCATTTACAAGCATCGTATCAATTCCTGCTGCACCATTACAATCATCAAAACTACCAAAGTTGACCATACTAGGAACAACAAAACCTACTCCATTAACATCTAAGTCTATATTTATAGTACCTGGTGCACAAACTGCTGTTGGATTGGTTACATCATTTACGGTAACAGTCTGTGTACAACTAGCAGATAAACCATTGTTATCGGTAACAGTAACTATCACTGTTCTTGTACCTACACTATCACAATCATAGGTTACACTAGAAGCACCATTAATAGTTTGTGTATTGATACCACAAGCATCACCAGTAGGAGCAATAAGCACATCTGAAGGTGTTATAATAGCAACACCACTAATTAAAGGTACAGTTACAGCTTGACAATTAATCTGAGGAGGTATAACATCATTCACATTAACTGTAGCAGCACAACTACTTGAATTGCCAGATGAATCTGTAACAACTAATACAGCAGTACGTGCACCAACACTATCACAAGTATAGGTGATTGAATTCCCTCCATTGATTTGAAGAGATACTCCTAAAGCACAATTATCAAAACTCGAGTTATTCACATCACTTACAGCAATAGTTGCTGTACCAGTTAGGTTCAAGTTAACATTGACTGGTGAAGTACATATAGCTGTAGGAGGAACAGTATCCACTACATTAACTGTAGCAGTACAAGTATCATAAAGTAATGATCCATCCTGTACTATGAGTTCCACAGATTGTGGTGTATTAATAGCATTACAGTTGAAGTTAGCTACTTTATTACCTATAATATTTAGGAATGTATCTACTATACCACAGTTGTCAGCACTTGTTGCAGACATTACATCTGCAGGATTGACAATAACATTACCTGCAGGATCTAGATAAACTGTTCCTGTAGCACAAACGGCTGTAGGAGGCAAAGTATCAATTACATTAATAAAACTTGAACAAGAATCTGTATTACCATAGGTGTCTGATACTAATAAAGTATAGGGTTGCCCTGCACCTAACGCACTACAATCATAATTAGCAGTCGCACTTCCTGTATTGAAAAGGAAACTCAAGGAAGTACCAGTACAAACATCTGAACTACCATTATTCACATCTGCAGCATTAGCTACAGCATTACCAGTTCCATTTAAATAAACAGATATACTTTGGCAAAGTGGTGTAGGTGGGAAAGTATCAACTACTATAATATCTACATTACAACTAGCTGAATTGTTTGAACTATCTTTATATTCTACTGTAACAGTCTGAGTTGCGCCTATATGAGAACAATCAAACGCAATAGTAGATGCACCATTAACTCGAACTGTATCAATTCCACAGTTATCAGTACTAGCACTATCTAAAGCCGTTGCCGGGACTGTTACATTACCTGCTGCATCAACATAAGCGGTTACTTGATAGAAGCACTGTGGGTCTGGTGCTGTACTATCAATTACAGTTACGTTTGCAACACAATCATCTGTATTACCAGAAGCATCTAATACGGTCAAAGTCACTGTGTTTATTCCTAACATAGAACAATCATAGCCTACAGAACCTGATCCATTTACCTGTCTTGTAAAAATAGCAGAACAAGAATCCACACTTCCATCATCTACATAACTAGGATCTAAACTAAATACCCCACTAGCATTAATATATACTGTAGTATCTTTACAGTTAGCAATTGGGTCAACAGTATCTAATACAGATACCATTGTAGCACAAGTAGATGCATTACCATTATTATCTATAGCTTGAAATTCGATAGGAACCAAACCTATATTAGACGAGTTAAAGGTGACTGAAGCATTGAAGGTAGGACCTCCTAATATTCTCACCCCTGTAAAACCAATACCACAATTATCAGAAGCCACAATATTAGTAGCTGCATTGAAATCATGTTCACAACTATTATCTACATAAACAGTATAAGTAGGTGTTCCAGAAGGAAATCCAAATCCACAATCTAACACAGGAGCAATTGCATCTGTAATAGTTACATTAGACACACAGTTATCTACATTATTCAAACAGTCTGTGATTGTCATAGTCACAGGTACTACAGAACCTATATCTCCACAGTTAAATCCATTAGGAGCAATAACTAAGTTTTTAATCCCACAAGAAGTATCACTTCCTCCGTCTAAATCTGCAAAATCTAAATTTAACAAACCGAAAGAATCAATAGACACTACTGGTGCTGCTTGACACACTGCATTTAGAGAAGTAGGCAAACAAGCTGAGATCTTTATACAATAAGAATGAACAAAAAGATCTGCTCCTGTAGACGGGAAATCATCTATAGCTAATATTCTCCAAGTACCTACAGGATTTGTAGCTAAAAAGTCTGTACCTATCGTTGTAGCTAGTGATTGTGTATTGGGAGTATAAAATCCATTGATATTGCCTGGAGGGCTTGGATGTGGAAATATATTAATAGCTCCTCCATCTACAAAAATAGATGTATCTTCAACCACAGGGTTTGCTCCTAACCAAGTTGCACCTCCAGGAGGAGCAACAAAAGGACCTATCCCTGCAGAAGTTGCAACTGTTCGAGTAAGACCAGAACTAACATTCTCTACAGAGAACCCTACTTCACCTAGATCGACAGCACCACCTGTTTTAGACCAAACAATTTCTACTTCCATCTTACTGATAACATAACCAGGAGGAAAGTCTGCCGGACTAAATATAACAGGGGTCAAAGCACCTCCAGTTGTATTATTAAAAGGGCCTTCCGGCACGGCTGGTGTTAAACATCTTTCTACTGTTACAGTCTGTGCTAAAAGCACTTGACTACACAATAATAATAAAATCAAGGGGGTAATAAAGCGTTGCATAAGGGTATAAGTATTTTTCATATGCTCTCAAATTTTCACAGTTTGGACAAAAATACAATAAAAATGCATAATCTCGGCACTTTATAAGTGGAGTTTTGATATTTTCAGACAGTATCTGCCTTAGTTTGGTACTTGAGTACCAAAGTACAACACATCAGGAGTAATATAGATAGGGCAAAAAATGTAGTACCTATTTCTAAATAGGTCTTGATTAGTAAGGAGTCAAACTTCATGTTAACAATGACTAGAGCGACAACAAAAACGTCTAGCATTGCCCATTTACTGATAATGTCAAGTATTGTAGTCAAGCGTTTGTGTTGGACGATCTGAACTTGAGCAATTCGGAGTCCAACTAAGAGGTATTTTAAGATAGGAAATACTATTGAAAACAGTAATATTAGGGTTCCTATAAAATAATCTCCTTCTCGGTAAAAGTGTGTCACAGATCCGAAGAGATAAGCCATCTCTTCTTTTAGGCCTAGTAGTATCTCACTACCCATGATAGGGTACATCAGTCCAAGTACGAAAAAAACTAAGGATACAACGTATAAACTAAGTGCAACAATTAAGGTATTTCGGCTCATGACGATTAGGAGTTTGAAGAGATTTTGGATGAATAGTAAGCCGACTCATACTTATAATCTAATGTCACATACTTAAGGTATACTCTTTAAGTATGTTTTTTGTTTCAAAAAAAGTTGAGTCACTTTAAACATACTGTTTTTTTTCAAAAAAAACTTCAATATGCATTCTAATTGTAACGATGCTAGGAAAGCTTTTATGATTTGATAGACTTAGTTCTTACCTAAAATATACTATATTGCTATGAAAGTTTTTTCTAGGCTAAACCACAGAATAACATGAAAAAATATTGTTTGCAGGTCTTATTGCTTATCTCATTACTTAGTTTCTATGCATGTAGCTCACCTTGTGGTAGCAATAAAGATCAGTTTATGGAAAATTTCAATGCTTTTATGGAAGACATGAAAGCTCAAGAATTGGAGAAGGGTTCTTCTAAGTGGCAATCTTATGATAATAAGCTTAGGACGTTCATAAAAGAATGCTATCCTACACATAAAGCTAAATTATCACTCTCTCAACAAAAAGATTTTTGGATAGGCACAGTAGGCTACTTCTATGCTCGTTATGGTGTTGGTATGCTCTCTCGTTTAGGCAATATGGGAGATGATTTAGATGAGCTTTGGACAGAAGTCAAAACCAATCTAGCAGAATTGAATATTGGTGTAAAAGATGCCATCAAAACTATTTCGGACAAATGGGGGGTACTCCAAGATATAGGCAAGGATTTGAAAAAGCTATTTGAATAAAATAGGCTCCACTCCTACTGGGTATGTTTTACCCTCCTGCACAGCTTCTGTGTTTAGAAATATGGTTTGAGCTTCTTTTTCTAAAACCTCTGGAGTTTGATATCGGCTAGAGAAATGCCCTATCAATAATTGTTTCACCTTAGACTGTTTCGCTATACTTGCTGCTTGCAAAGCTGTAGAATGCATTGTCTTTTGTGCTTTGTCTAACAGCTCATGCAAAAATGTGGCTTCGTGATAAAGCAAATCAATGCCTTCTATTAGCTTCAATATACTTTCGGTGTACATAGTATCTGAGCAATAAGCATAACTTCTCTCAGGCAATGGATCTAAAGTAAGCTGTTGATGGGTCACTACTTCGCCTTTAGGAGTGGTATAATCTGCTCCCTCTTTTATAGCCGAAATTTTAGTAAAAGGAACATCATAATGATCGATCAATGATTTATTGATACGTCGTTGTTGATTTTTCTCTCTAAACAGGTAGCCATTGCAAGGCACCCTATGTAATAAAGGAATAGTTTGTACAGTAAATTTTGGGGTGTCTAATACAATAGTAGATTGTTGAGGGTCTGTTCGATGAAACACAAGCTCATAAGACAGCTTTGTTTCTGTTAGCTTTAGCTGAACATTTATAATCAAATCTAAACCATCAGGTCCATATATATTTAACGTCTTTTTTCGTCTATTAAGCCCATAGGTAGTTAATAGCCCTACTAGCCCAAAGATATGATCTCCGTGTAGATGCGAAATAAAGATATGGTTGATTTTGCTGTATTTGATATGATAGGCAAACATTTGCAGCAGCGTCCCCTCTCCACAATCAATTAAGACAAGTTCGTCTTTTATGTTTAGAAGTTGTGCAGATAACTTCCTTCCATGAGCGGGAATAGCAGAATTTGAACCAAGTACGGTGAGTTCAAACTTCATAGGATATTTATTTAGGGAGGTATAATAATTTGTGCATTCTATACAACAATGTATAAAATGCACAAATATTAAATATTATTCATCTTCTTCAGAATCTGAATTGTCTCCTTGTATTTCGCTTTTAAGTGTTTCCATCATGATCAACTTAGCTGCTTCGCTCAAGCTGTCTTTGATAGATAACACGCTATCTAAACGGGAAATTGAAATCAACATTTTCACACTAGGGTGCTTAACCCCAACGATCATAAATTGCTTTCCATCTTCCGTCCATAGGCGGTTCCCTGTCAATATGGCACTCAATCCCGACGAATCGACAAACTTGACATTTTCTAAATTTATGATCATATTTTTAATCCCACCATTTTTCAATAGGATTAATTCTGATTTTAGATCAGGTGCTTTCACGGAATTCAAATTCTCCTCTTCTAGAGTTAGAACCGCATATTCCTCATTTTTTTCAACTGAATATTTCATATATCAAGTAAGATTATTTGCTTAACAGATTTTGTACGCTGCTAAAGTAAACATTTTTTGTAAAAACAGAAAGAAATATGCTTGGCACCATTTTTTATACTCTATTTTACGTGTATTCAGTGGTAACTAAACATGTCAATTTGTTATTAAAGAGTATAAGACTTGACCCAAAATTGTTATTTGGTTGAGCATCAACAACAAAACTAAAATTACTATTTTTAGATTTAATCTGAATTATTGAAAAAAAAACAAAAGTTTTCCTTTTCTCAAAAGATTATTTAACTTTCTATTAATATTCCAAAATTAAACTTTGTTTAACTTGTGTAAGTTAAGATAGCTAATCACTCTTACTATATAATTATAATAACGCTTATGCCAAACAACAATAGATTTTCGCCAAAAGTAAAAGAGGTCATCTCTTATAGCAGAGAAGAAGCTCTTAGATTTGGGCATGACTATATCGGCACCGAACATTTACTACTAGGTATCCTCAAAGAACCTAATGGTTTAGCAATTCGGGTACTAGAATCCTTAGATGTAAACAACGAATACCTACGTCAAGCTGTTGAGGAGTCTATCCATCAGGCCAAAAGTCCTGCACATCCAGCATACAATGTTGGCAATCTGCCTCTCACTAAGCAAGCTGAGAAAGTTCTAAAAGTTACTTTCTTAGAAGCTAAATTATTGAAAAATGATTTGATTGGCACTGAACATATCATTCTATCTATACTAAAGCATGGCGAAAACCTTGCTTCTCGTGTACTTACTCAATTTGATGTAGACTACGAGGTATATAAGACAGAGTTGGAATACGTTCGCTCAGAAATTAATCCAGACATTAGAAACCAAGTTCCACCAGAAGATGAATACGAAGGTGGCGATGAAGGTTCTATAAGTGGTGGCCGCAAATCTCAAGGTCGTGGAAAGAGCAAGTCTCACACACCTGTTTTAGATAACTTTGGTCGTGACATTAGTAAACTTGCTGAAGAGAACAAACTTGATCCTATTATTGGGAGAGAGAGTGAGATTGAGCGTGTTTCGCAAATCTTGTCGCGTCGCAAGAAGAACAATCCTATCCTAATTGGAGAACCAGGTGTTGGTAAAACAGCTGTAGTAGAAGGGTTGGCTCTACGCATACACCAACGAAAAGTATCTCGTACCTTATTCAATAAGCGTATTGTGATGCTAGACCTTGCTGCATTAGTAGCAGGTACTAAATATCGTGGTCAGTTTGAGGAACGTATGAAAGCAATCATGACTGAGCTAGAGAAAAACCGTGAGGTTATTCTATTTATTGATGAGATACATACCATAGTTGGAGCAGGTGGAGCTACAGGTTCTTTAGATGCTTCTAATATATTCAAGCCAGCATTGGCTAGAGGTGAGTTGCAATGTATTGGTGCTTCTACACTCGATGAGTATCGTCAATATATTGAAAAAGATGGTGCATTGGATCGTCGTTTCCAAAAAGTGGTTATTGACCCACCAAGTCCAGAAGAAGCTGTACATATATTACAAAACATCAAAGAGAAGTACGAAGAATTCCATCATGTGGTTTATTCTGAGGAAGCAATCGAAGCTTGTGTCAAGTTGAGTGATCGCTATATTTCTGATCGATTCTTGCCAGATAAGGCTATTGATGTAATGGATGAAGTTGGTGCTCGTGTACACCTCAAAAACATTCATGTTCCTAAACATATTGTAACACTAGAAAGTGAAATAGAAACTACTAAGGAGGCCAAAAACCAAGCTGTTCGTGATCAAGAATACGAAAAAGCTGCAAACTTCCGTGATAAGGAATCTAAACTGATTCGCCAGCTAGAACAAGCTAAACGCGAATGGGAAGAAGATTCTAAAACGAAGCGCTATCCTGTAGGTGAAGAAGATATTGCTGCTGTAGTTTCTATGATGACAGGTATTCCTGTGACTAGTGTTTCTCAAAACGAGAACAAGAAACTTATTGGCATGACTGATGACCTCAAAAACCATGTAATTGGTCAGGATGAGGCTATCGTGAAAATAACTAAGGCTATACAACGTAATCGTGTTGGTCTTAAAGATCCTAGCAAACCGATTGGAACTTTTGTATTCTTAGGCCCAACAGGTGTAGGTAAAACAGAGTTGGCTAAAGTACTAGCTCGCCAAATGTTTGACTCTGAAGATTCACTTATTCGTATCGATATGAGTGAGTATATGGAAAAATTTGCAGTTAGTCGTTTGATTGGAGCGCCTCCAGGATACGTAGGTTATGAAGAAGGTGGTCAGCTGACTGAGAAAGTACGTCGCAAGCCTTATTCTGTAATCCTATTAGATGAGATTGAAAAAGCACATCCAGACATCTTCAATATCTTATTGCAAGTATTGGATGATGGTCAATTGACAGATGGTTTAGGTCGCAAGGTTGATTTCAAAAACACGCTAATTATCATGACTTCTAATATTGGAGTTCGTGCATTGAAAGACTTTGGTCAAGGTGTTGGTTTTGCAACTAAATCTCGTCAACAGTCTAGCGAAGATCATTCTAAATCAGTGATACAAAATGCACTTAAACGTGCCTTTTCTCCAGAATTCCTGAATCGTATTGATGATGTAATTGTGTTTAATAGTCTAGATAAAGATGAAATCTTCAAGATTATTGATATTACTTTAGGTAGTCTATATGGACGTATTGAGGAACTAGGTTATAAGATTGTATTGGATGAAGATGCTAAAAAATTCTTAGCAGAAAAAGGATATGATCCACAGTTTGGTGCTCGTCCGCTTAATAGAGCTATCCAAAAACACTTGGAAGATCCATTAGCAGAGTTCATACTAAACAACCAAGCTAAATTGTCGGAAGGAGCTACACTTAGAGCTACTTTAGACAAAAAGGATGACGATGACGAAGGACAAGTAGTCATTGAGTTGGCAGAAGAAGCAAAAGCTGAGGAATAATCAACTTTCTTCTTAGAAAATATAAAAGCGAGGTGCTCTGATGAGCACCTCGCTTTACTTTTTTAGTGTCAGTTGTAAAGAATAATTATACGCCACATTCTGTCCAAAGTACATCCCCTCTAGGACTAATAGACAAATGCCCATTTTTATCATTTTCGACATTCTCAAATGTTACAAAAAACCAACCATTACCTTGATCTCCGCTTTTACCAAAAGTAGCATTGGGCTCAGCTTTTGACATATAAATTTTAGCAATCTCTTCTGCTTCCTTTTCTGTTTTTATTTCCTTATTACTGCTATAGAGAGGGCCTATTTCTCCATTCTTATTAGGAGAGCACCAACAATCTAAATACAAGCAATTGTATTCCTCACAAGAAGTAGGTTTAGCTCTACAAGCCTCCACATCCACTTTATATTCTGGTTATCATAGAAGTCAAGGTTATGAACAATCCTAAAACATATAGCTTATTCATTGTCTTATTTTATGTTTAATAATAATTAAAAAACTCTAATTCATTAACAATATTAGAACTTTATAGACACTCTATAACTAAGCTATATCAGCCCTTCAGCTGAGTTTCCTCATTTTTGATACTGCTTTTAGTCCCTATCTTATCCCTATACAACATCACTAAAAGCACAATAATATGTTTAAGAAAATAGCTATAGGTATTGGAATCTTTTTAGTTATTGGTTTTATCTATTTGTGGATAATGGCTCCTACTATTATAGACACTATAGATGTGCAAAATGGCACAGGACAATTCCAAAATGAGGAGATTGAAATCAACCTAATGAATAGTGCTGCTAATGGCGAACTTAATGTAATAAAAGCTAGCAACAAGAGTACTACTGATTATACAGAGTATTACAACTATGCTCTAGAAGGGAACCCTGAAATATTAGCTAGTCACTTTAGTATAGAGATGCCGATTCCAGAAGAAGTTCTTCAAAAATTTACTGATCCTGCTGAGCTCAAAAAACACGTTAGTATTGTCCTCAAAATGAATACACCGAGTAGTATGGATACAGAAAACGCTACGGAAGTTTCTAGAAGAGTTAATACGATAGTCGATATGGAAGCAAAGAAGGTAGTAGCCATGATCAATCTTTCAGATCCTTCACAGGCTGTTGGTTTTCGTTATCCGGCACCTGTGCACCAAACAGAAATTCTTTTTTTGCCATCTGCTCATGGATTTATTGACTGGAATGAGATTAAACAACTAACTAATTATACTATTAGTTATTGGGGCTTTGCTCTTCGGTACTACGCTAACATGAAATTGATAGAAGTATCGAGCGAAAACTTTAAGATTCATGCCAACACCTCTTTAGACACCTCAACAATACTTGAAACATTAACCTATCTAGAATCGGCTAGAGTCATTATTGAAGATGACTTAAAGATGAGTTTTGATAAGATTCTACACCCAATGCATGTAGAGATATATGACCTTACTCCTGGTAGAAATGGTGAATTTAATCCAGGAATTCCAGGAGGTGGTATACTGAGGTTCAACAGCAGCTTTTTTAAGCAACCCTTTAGTAAAGCTATTCCTGCTAATTTAAAAGTACTTAAAATTACTTGTGGACACGAATTGCTTCACTTAGTACAGGAATACTACAGAGCAAAAGGAAAACAATCTAAAAAGGCTATTCATTGGCTAGATGAGGCAACAGCTGTTAGTGCAGAGCCTCTTTTTGCTGAGGATCCTACTTACATATTAGGTGAGATCAATAGTAATATAAATGAAACTCAACATCTATATTCCTTACTCCACTCAAGTAATTTACCATCAGATATTCGAGGTGATTTGGGCTATGCATCAGGCTATTTTTGGATGTACCTTTCCAAACTTAAAGGCCATTCGATCACCAGTAAGATATACAAAGCTATTGGCAAGGAAAAATCTCCAATAAAAGCCCTTAGTGACGAAATAAATATAGAAGAAGAATGGTTAAATTTTTGGAAAACGGTTTATACCAACTCTAATTATATCAATACAGGATACACCTACCAAACGACTAATGAAGTAAGAGTTGAACATAATAATAATGATCAAGGCAGTCTCAATATAGATTTTAAGTTATCGAATAGTAACAAAAATGATGTTACGGCTCAAAATGCCCAAAGTATTCAATTTTCTAAGCAGTTGCCCAACTTAACTGCCTACCCTATATATTTTATAGTCAATCCCAGGAAGGCAAATAATGCAGACTTATTGGAAGGCCTTAAAAACAAATTGCAGGTTAACCTTGGTAGCAAGGAATCTAAGTTGTTAGTCTATTCATTTGTAAAAGAAAAAAGAATCTGGAAACTAAAAGCAACTCTAAATGCAGAAAATCCTAATGCCAGTTTTAAGGCAAGTGATTCTAAAAATATACTATTCCTTGCCATTAACCATGATGCTAACACCCAGACACTCCAAAAACGTACCTTTGACATCAGCTTCACTTGGACAATGGGTGATGTGCCTCCTCCAGGTCCAACAAAGCATCCTATGCAGAAGGAACTTGACGAACTGCAACGATGGGTAGAATACTGTGCACTCCAAAAACAACCTCAACAACAGAGCAACAAATATGCACAAAAGTATTTTGCAGCGAAAGAAAATGAGCTAAAAGCAGCTATACAACTGGTTTACAAACAACAAACCTATCCTTATAATGGTAAAAATATTGTACCTAAGCCAGAAAACACCGCTAAACTAGCCAATAATGCCTCATCTAGCTTAAGCAAGATGCGCATGATTGTTACAGTTACTAAAAATCAGAAAAACAAGGCCAGTAATAGCCTAGAAGGTAAATTCTACCAATACCGTTTAGAGAGTTATCAGCATTTAGTACAGTATCTAGAAGCTGTGCAAAATGGTAATAATACCAACAACAATAATTCTAATAACAATACAGCAAATAACAATAGCTCTACAGATTATAATAAGGCATTTTTAGGTACATGGAATGTACGTGGAGATTTAAGTGGCTCCATTACTATTCACAAGAATAACACTATGGATATTAATCTTAGTGGTAGTCCAACCTGTAATAAAACTGTCGCTAGAACCGAAAAGGAAACAAAGTCCCAAGCCATACAAATACAAGAGAGTGGGCTTCCTTATAAGATTGATGCAAGAACTTCTAGCAAAACAGTAGGAACTCTTTGTTTAGGTGAGAAGTATGTAAGTAGTAGCGACCTATATAATGTTTATTCTGTCAATGATAATCTTTCGTTACTCTTTGTATTTGAGCTCAATCAAAAAAAAGCACGTATGAATTATCATTTTTTCCAAAGAAAGGGATGGATAAATATAGATTGTGAACACATTTCCTTGAAAGTAAGTAAATAAACTTTGCAAAGGAATTAACAGAGCTTATTGGAAACGGTATTCAATAAGCTCTATTTTTACTCTTGTTTCGGTAATGTTCAATGAACTGTGTCAAAATAATTAATTAATGTTTTTCACTCGCCAAAGTCCTCAATAAAAGAGGGACTTTGGCGAGTGAAAAATATGCTT
>JAAEPD010000269.1 GCA_024222455.1 Aureispira sp. | reverse complement strand
TTTTTCCATGTTCCAGTTATACGACAATCGTTGCCATATTTACCCGAAAAAGTCTCACTTATTTTCCCTTCTTTATAATGAAAAATGGTCACCTCTTTCGTAAATGGGTTATAATCTCCAGACACTTCTATAGGCTTTTTGCTGCTCGTATACCAATAAGTTCCACTTAGAAAACCTCCATCTTCATCACGTCCAAAAGTAATTTCCATCTCTATATTGTATTCATTATTGATATTACCCACATAATCCACTTTTTGCTCCTTGCCTTTTTTTAGTTGATCTACATTAAAGCAATTCTCTGTCTTGATGTTGAGTACAGCATTTGTTTCCATCACAAATTTATGACTATCCCATTTGAGTTTTACTCCATTTTCTCCAGCTATATAGAGTGTATTATCTTTCCATTCTATTTGGAATACTTTAGGGTCAAAAGAACGTTCATCTAAAGCCCCTTGGAAACCTGCAATTTTAGCCTGATAATTTAAGATAGGCTCTACTGACTCTTCCAAATATTCCTCTGGGATAGACTCTGTATAGTTGTATAAATAATCTGTATTGCTAAGTTGTGGATAAAAGAACTGAACAGCCTTTTCTAATTCTTCAACAAAAGGCATACATTTAGGATTCACATTAATCCAAAACCCCTCTGGGCTACGCTCCAAGACTCTAATATAAGATACAAAGTAAACTCCATCTAAGTCAGAATCACGAACGATTCCACCTCCATTTTCATGTTCCCTATCCGTATCTGGATAACTAGCTGTTATGGTATCTACAAACTGTCCTATTTCTAAAACCATGGGATGTTTTGTATTAGGCAACAATATATGTTTCAACTCTCCATAAATAGACATTTCTAACTGATCTGTACCTTCATTATATAGATCAGTATAATCACTAACTAAAAAATTAAAATGGTCTTCATCTTGTTTCTTTATCATTTTAATTCCAGTAGAATTATAAGTTATTTCATATCCATCTCCATCCTCCTTAAAAAGAGTATCATTCAATACACCCCAATCATTCCCAAAATAACCTAATCTATAGTTTTCCTCTCCATTAGGTATCTTGACAAGACTCAAAATCTCTGTAGAGTAGGCGACTAAGGAAGTTCCCCGTTTAGTACTCAACAGCAATTCTTTAACTTTCTGGTTACACAAAACCAAAGAGTTAGGGACTAACTTAGAATTATTTTTCCCTTTCAAAAGCATATCACTAGGATTTCGGGTAGAGATTTCTCCACTCAAAACCTCTTCTACTCTCCCATTCTTCAGCAATTTTAAATCGATATTTCTAGTTTTATTTTGAGTATAAATAAGCCCCTCTACATTATAAGTTTCTTGGCCTCTGATTTCCATTTCCCCTGCGATAGTTGCATTTGCATTTTGCTTAGGAGTTAAGTCCATATTTAAGACAACCTGATTAGTTCCATTGAGAACCCCAACATAATCAAGGTGAATAGGATTGTGAGCACTATAAGCAACGGCCCCTAATTCCTCAGCAAGCCCCCCTTCTAATCTAAACTCAAATTTACCATTTTCCCATTCTAAAGTATTTAGGTTAGCTTCTTCAAAAGACAAAGCCATATTAGCGTTTGAAATAGAAGTCCCAGCTATATTGGCTCTTACTAATTCTCCCCCTTTATTGTCAGTTAACCGAATTTGCACTGTATTTTCTATGTCTTCTACCTGCACTAAATTATGCTGTTGAGTTAATCTAGTTTTAAGTGCCTCTAATGGGAAATAATCTTTGGTTACCTTTCCCCACTGATCCCCTTGTTTTTGCCAAATAACAACCTCTATAGTACGATCTACATAGTCAGGTCCCTTTTTTTTATCTATCTGATAAGCCTCTAAGAGTAATACACAAGGTTTGGTTTCTAACAATAGATACATTATTTGTTTGGATTCCCAATCTACAATTTCTGTTTTGGGCAGCATATAAGGAGCTAAAAAGACGCTATAATAATCCTTTTGGCTCCCAAAAAAACTTTCTTTTTTTAGCATTAAGACATCATCACCATATCTCAAAGAATCTTTTGCTATAAGATATCCATTTTCACTCTTAGTGAATAGTTTTTCACCTTTTAAATCCATTATATACTCTGCAATTTCATCAGTTGTGCCTGCTACACAATCTGTATTCCCAGTATTGTTGGTATCTGTTTTTTCGCCACAAGCTGCCCACAGACATGCCAATGCGATAATTGTTAGAAATCTTAATTTCATAATTTAGATAGATTTAGTACTTTAGAGGTGAAAAATTGATCAATTTTGTTGATACATAAAACTAATTCAAATTATCTAAAATAATAAAAAAATGAAACAGCTTTATTTCTTATGTTTATTTATGGTTGCAATGTTTGCTAGCTCTTGTGATGACAGCACTAAACCTGACACTCCAGACAATACTGTCAACACCACTACAGACACTACTGCAAAGACTATCGATCCACAAGATGCACCTGAAATAGTAGAAGAAACTAATATCACTATGACTAAAATAGAGCAAGTAACCTTGCCTTTTAGCCTAGATTTTGATCCTGATAAGGATGGCGAAATTATTGATATTCATCAAATAGAAGATGGATCTGGTTTTTCTTATATTGTTAGAGCATTCAACACAGCCAATGACAAGCACAATATGTCTGTGATGTACTACAAACTTGCAGAGGGCGAAGGTGCTCAAATTGGTAAATTTGAAAAGTCGATCGACAATTGTGAGTTTGACCTAATGAACGAGCACAAAACAGATGGCATGCAAGTTTCTGACTTGGATGGTGATGGATTAGCTGAGTTCACCTGTATGTTTACATTGGATTGTACTAGTGACGTAAGTCCATTGGCAACACATTTAGTTGTATTTGAGAATGACCAAGTTTACAGCCTTTCTGGAAATGATAAAGTTGAAGGTGAAGGTGGTGATTTCAAAGCTGACGAAAACATGGAAACAGAAGAAGCTTTCTTAAACCAATCTAAGAGTCTTTGGGAAAAATATGCTTTCAGAGATCTATAAAATATAAGAGTTTATTGAGACTGGTGAGTGAGCTAAAACTACTCACCAGTCTCAATTTCCTACTAGCATGCGATACCAATGTTTAGTAACCTTTCTCCTTTGCCAATTATAATAATCCCCTTGCAACTCTTTTTCAAAACGAGCAGTTAAGCTAGGATCTGTAGTATAAATATAAGCTGCATAGGCATCATAAAAACCTCGATCTATAAAAAATGTAGCTGTTAGATAGCCATCCTTTCGCTCTACCAATATTTCATTCCCTCCATTAGATAGCGGATATCTAGCTTTCCCCAACTGAATATAGCCACCTTCTTGTTCCCATTTTCCGTGCTCTAACTCATAAATAATAGCTTGCCGCTCTGCTAATCGCCATTTCCATTCATATTCTTCCAATGTTTTTTCGTGCATAAATCCAGTCATTATCCCTAAAGAAACCCCTAGTATTCCGATAATAGCAGGCACCCAAATCCAGTTATTCCAGTATTTTCGGAGCAGCATATAAATTACCCAAGTTATACTCCCCAAAAAACCTATAAGCATATAAAATGCTTCCATAAGCTCTCCCATAAAACTACCACAAGTATAATAAAAATGTAAGGGTTGATAAGCTGCCATCAGCAAAATAATAAAAGCCCATATTGTTTCTACCTTCAACTCATCCATAGCTAATGACTTTGCTCTATTTCTAAACAATCCAACTCCCGTTTTTGTGTATTAACATTCTCTATTTTGTGGCGTACAAATCGGAATTTACGTCTGGCTTTAGAGCTGTATTTTTTAAAATCTAGCCCCCCTGCTTTCAAGGCTTTTCGGTGCCCAAACCAAATAGCTATCATTATTATATAAAACATTAAGTGATAGGCTGCAAAAGTGATTCGTTTCCAAAGCATAGTTCTTGGTTTTGTAATTTGATGTAATCGCTCGTATTGAAATCGGATATGATGAGCTTCATCCTTTAGTATATCTACACAAATCTCTTGGAGCAAAGGGCAATTGGTTGCATCAGCAATAGCCTTATAATATATCTGCGCAAAACTCTCTACAATAATGACAGTAGCTGTCCAAATCTCTATATTAGTAGCAAAATAACGCACCTTTCTGAAGAGCGTATCTCCCAAATCTTTTTTCAACCGTTTAGCTCCTATCCTATCTAAATACAGCCCCAAATTCTCACCATGTTTTTGTTCTTCTTTTATGAACAAATCAATAGCATCTAGATAAGCCCAATCATCTTGCTGTTTGGCATATTTTTCGGCAGCTCGTCTTAGGTTTTTCCCCTCAGAAGTTTCGCCCAATTGCCATGCTTGCAAGGATCGGATGATCTGTTTTTTTTCTTCATTTGTAATTTGAGTTGCTTGAGTCCAGTCAATACGCTGCTCTTTCAGATTCGACTCAAAGTGTCGAACCCAATCCTGTGAGTTGTTCATAAACGATTTATTTATATGGTTATAATTCTACTATTCGAAGTTTTGTTTTTGACAAGTTGCAATAGTCTTCAGACTTATCATCAGACTCTTCTATCAATATCTTGTTATCTTTCTTATATACTTTGCCTATACTAAAGCCAACACTTTTTCGCTCATGCATAATGGGCAAATAATTATTTTTTTCATAGACCCAATTCTTATAATTCGAGCGTTTGCATTCACAAATTGTAGAAAGGTAGCAGTCTATTTCATAGACATAAAAAGTTTTGTCATCTATGGATATAGTTTGCCTTAGCTGAGGTGGAAATAAACCTCCTGTTCCGCTCAAAAATATAGTTATCATAAATAATGTAGGTACAACTGTTAGCAGTACTATTAATCCACTAAACGCTGTATATAAGGCACCTTCTACTTTTTTGTATTGACTAATTGAATATACAATCCAAAATAACAAGACAATAGCAGCAGTGCAAAATATTGACAACAGCAATAAATCCCCTGTGTCTCGCCAACTTGGTATCAAATCAACTTGAGCAAAACCTAAGCCTAAGAACATTAGAAAAACAGCTATCAATATTGGTCTATGAGGTTTTTGGTTTAGCAGTTCTCTTAACATAAAAACACTTGATTTCGAGTGCACAAATGCTGAATTTGTACATATACAAACCCAACTAAAAACCCTATCCAAAGTATAATTCCACAATCCAAAAACTGTACTTGCCAAGCAATAGAGTTCAACCATCCCCAAACTAAGGTCTTTAGTAGCAATACTAGACTAAGTAAGATTCCAAGTTTAAACATTTTGAGTTGCTCTATAGGTCTTGTTCGTGCATCCCAAAGCAATACGGCGCAAGCTATATAACCTAATATTGGCCACATAGAAGCCTCTACTATTTCGCCAGTGTTAGAAGTTGGTAAAGCGCCCCAACTCTCCCATTTAAGCCAATCTAGCAAGGTTCCTTTTAGGGTGATAGAAGAAGCTGCTCCTACATCCCAAGTCATTGGTAAGGCTAAAATACCTAGCAATGCAAATGTTGCAACTAAAACCAATAATGTCCTGTCGATAACTCCTTTTAAATCATTCATAATTATCCATTTTACCTCAAAGCACTTTGAAATTCAAAGTTGCTATTCAAAAAAAATGCTGATGCTAACCTCAGCTTTACTTTTTCTTTCTATTTTTTAATAAACTTTCTAAGGCATCTAAGTGCTTATTGAAGGCATTTCTGCCTAATTCTGTAGCCTTGTAAGTTGTCTTAGGTTTCTTATCTACAAATTCTTTTTGCACCTCTACCAATTTATGCTTCTCTAGTGCCTTGATATGACTTGCTAGATTGCCATCAGTCAAACCAAGCAGCTCCTTTAGGCTACGAAAATCTATCCAGTCATTGACCATCAAGACTGACATAATCCCAAGCCGAATACGACTTTCAAACAATTTATTTAGGTTTCCTATCATCCTCTACCCTACTTATTATATTTCATGTGCATATAAATACCATACACAATATGCATTAGCCCAAATCCAACAGCCCAAAATATCAAACCATATCCCACCATTAGAGCAGCTATAAAGCCTAAAAATAATTCAACATAGCCTAAGTAACGAATATCCTCCAAAGTATATTTACTTGCACTAACTAAGCTTAAACCATAAAAGATTAAAGTACTTGGTAATATCAGTTCAGCATCTCCTCTACTAGCCAAAATCACACAAAATAAACCTCCACTCACCAAAGGAATCAATAAACTGCTTACTAAACTTCGACTCGTTTTGTCCCAAGTAGGTTGTCCTTGCTTCTTTGCTTCCTTTATAGTCAAAACCATTCCTCCAAACAAGGCAACTACCAAAACACCTAATGCTACAAGAATTAAAAAGGATTGCTGCGCCAAATCTATATCCCAGAGCCATTCTGTCCTCCCCGTATTCAACTTCCACAATGTAATAGCCACACCAATCAAAGCACTAGAACCAGCAACAACTCCAGACAAGCCACTCAAAGAAATGAATCGACTAGATCGATCCATCAAGTTCCGAATATCTGCAATCATTTCTAATTGCTCCTCATGTGTTTGATTACCCTCCATTATGCTAAACTATAATTAAATTAAAAGTACTTTGAGTTTCAAAGTTGCATTATTAAAACTTGTTTTGCAAGTTTTTCTTTGGTTTTTACAAATTTATTAACACTTATGTGATTTTATTCTTGTAAAAACTGCCGATTGAAGCTTAACTCCATTAAATCACTAAATCACTGACAATCACATAGAAAAGTGCCTCATCTTTTAATAAATTGAAATATTCTTCTTTTTTCAAAAAAGCAGCATTCATACCTTTACACAACAAGGAATTAATCACTAATGCAAAACTAAGAACTTATGTATGAAAGATCCATTAATGGTCAAGGCATCCGAAAAATTGATAAGCTTAGATATCCCCGCAGGAGGGGCTATAAAAGAACAACGAGTAAGCGCTGGAGATTATAAATCTTCTTGTATCCTTACATTATGAGAGCTTACATTTTGCAAAAGAAACTCCACACTCTGAGTATACAACCTAACATATAGTTTTAGTTATTACAGTTTTATATTTTTGCATGAGTTTAAGTAAGTGAAGAGTAGCCTATATAGGCTACTCTTTTTTAACATACACCTACTTATTCTCAATATTCAAAATATCAATAGTGATGTATATCACCACTCCACACTAACCTATATCATGATATAAGACTATAGATAAAATGATCTTAGTGGTATATATATTTTATACTAATGTCATGACTATGATTAATCCAGCAGAAGAAGCGCTAAAAATAGTAAAATCGGGAGACCGAGTATTTGTTCATACTGCAGCGGCAGTTCCCCTTGCATTAGTAGAAGCACTAACTAACAGGGCAGACGAACTAAAGGATGTTAAGATTTATCACTTACATACAGAAGGTATTGCTCCTTATGCTGCGCCTCAATATGCTAAAAGTTTTGAGATCAATGCTCTTTTTATAGGCAACAATGTTCGCAAAGCGATCCAAGAAGGAAGAGGGAGTTATATCCCCATATTCTTAAGTGAAGCACCTGTCTTGTTTAAAGAAAAATATATTCCTATAGATGTTGCCTTGATTAGTGTATCGCCACCCGATAAGCATGGATTTTGTTCTTTAGGCGTTTCTGTAGACACTAGTTTAGCGGCTGTGCATGCTGCTAAGATTGTTATTGCACAAGTCAATAGACACATGCCTCGTACTCATGGAGATGGGCTTATTCATTCTTCCAAGATTGATATAATGGTAGATCATGATGCTCCTATTCCTGAAATTCATGATAAACCACTAGATACAACAGAACTTAAAATTGGTCAACATATAGCTAATCTTATAGAGGATGGTTCTACTTTGCAAATGGGCATTGGGGCTATTCCTAATGCAGTATTGGCTAGTCTAGAAAATCACAAAGATCTAGGTATACATACCGAAATGTTCTCAGATGGGCTTATTCCTCTAGTCAGAAAGGGTGTAATTACAGGCAACAATAAAACAAAGCATCCTGGAAAAATTGTTAGCAGTTTTGTTATGGGCTCTAGAAAACTATATGATTTTGTAGATGATAATCCTTTTGTACTCTTACGAGAAGCAGACTATGTAAACCTGACAGAGGTCATTCGAAAAAACCCTAAAGTTGTAGCCATCAATAGTGCAATAGAAGTCGACCTAACAGGACAAGTTTGTGCAGACTCTATTGGTAGTAAAATGTACTCTGGAGTTGGTGGACAAATGGATTTTATACGTGGAGCTTCCTTATCTAAAGGTGGTAAACCTATCATAGCCTTAGCATCCACTACCAAACATGGGCATTCTCGGCTAGTTTCTGCCCTAAAATTAGGTGCTGGAGTTGTCACCACTAGAGCGCATGTACATTATGTAGTCACGGAATATGGTGTAGCCAATCTCTACGGAAAAAACCTCAAAGAACGAACAGAGGCATTAGTTAGCATAGCACATCCTGACCACAGAGAAACGTTAAACGAAGAAGCTTATAAACTTTTGCATGGTATTAAATAAGAAATCATTTTCTTACATACTGTCCATTACTCCAACTATTCACCTAACTTCTTACTATTAATAGTTTGAGAAGCATCTATATGCCATATTTTTTTGTTAATTTCCCTTTATCAAAAGTCTTCTAAATCCCCTCTGTTATGGCAACTAGAATAAGCCTCCTATTCCTTTTTTTATCCTTTGGTCACCTCTATGCCATAGATAATCCAATTTTGGAAAATTTGTTGGTAGAATATAAAATAGATGCACAAGAAAATATACTACACGTAACAGAGACTTATACTTTTGAAAACCAAACAACTATTCCCTCTTGGAGTCGTTCTGTTTTCTCCAGAAATGCTCCAGGTCGCTATCCCCTACTACAACGCGTTGAAAACATAGTTCTGACAGCAAATGGCCAAGAGCAAACACTAGAAACTTATAGATATGGCCAAGAACGTACCTTTATATACTATAACAGTCCTAATCTAAGCACAAAATCATGTACCTTAAGGTATGATGTTTATTATCCACTACAAGGAAATCAACTAATATTAGAGCCTGTTTTTTATGATTTCCCCTTCCCTAGCAAAACGGCAGAATTTAAGCTCCTATTGCCTAATGGTACTAGCTTAGGTCAACATACCATGGAGGCTTTTTTCTATGATTACACACGAGATGAAGAAAATAATTTTGGTTCTTCAAACGACCTACAACTTGTCAAGAAAGGCGAAACCAATACCTACTATACTTATTTTAGTGTAGATAATTTTGAGGGCTACAATACTATGTCAGAGTTTAGCCTAGAGATGAGTATGCACTTTGACAATCTTAATATCAAAGCCCCTACAACTTATGTAGAAGAATGGCAGCAGCAAGCAGGTATTTTGCCTATTATAGCAATTATTGCACTCCTATTAGCAATAATTTTGCGGTTCATGCCAACAGTGGTTACCCTTTGGGGAATACGTGTTTATGGGCTTCTAGTTATTGGTTTGAGTATGTACTATTCCTCAGGCTTTTTTGGCTTTTTCTGGCATTTACCAAAAGATGTAAACCAATATGCATGGGAAAATTTCTTTATGGAATTTGGAGTTACCCTTATGTTTTGGTCTATATACTTAGTCATTGCTGCGTTTATTGAGCTTAATCTTCGAAAACGTAATTCGGTAGCTTACTATAGTGTTACAGCCTTTCCTATGCTTATAATTACTGTAGCTATGTACTATACCGTTACACCTGCTACATTGTGGTTGTTGCCTATAGCTTTTGCACCACTTATTTTTTGGTTCAAACCTCAAAATGCTACTTACTTTGGTGTCCATTATTACAAACTAGTAGAATTGGTAGAAACTAATGGGCAACTCTCTTTTTCCGAACTAGCCAAGCATGCAGATTTAACAGTAGATCGACCTATACAGATTATCCAAGAAATTCCTCAACATCCCATTTTCATTGACCATGATCAGAAAAAGTTTGTATCAGCAAGCTCTCTAGCACTCCAAAAAGATTATCACCTCTGCAACAACTGCGGAGCAGCAACTAATATAGCTAATGAAGATCTATTAGTTTGTGGTTATTGTCATACAGAGTATCGCCAAAGTCGCAAAAAAGAGATCAAAAAACCTATCCCTGCATTGGTGGAAGTGGCAGCACTCAACATTATGAGTTTTGCCTTTTTGTTTGTTCTTATGCTAGTTGTTTTTGTAATAGTTGTAATTGTAGGAGGTTTCTTTGATGGTTTTTCTGAATTTGCTAGTGATTTGTTTTTACTAGCTGTTGTAGCTGTATTGTTTGGAGGAATAGCAGCAGCTCTTATGGGTGGAGCAGAATCACTAAAGGAGGGTAAAGGCAAACTAGCTGCCTATGTTGTTTTTGGTTTGCTTTCCCCCCTACTCACCCCTATATATATCTTGTACAAACTAACTTCAGATAAGCGCATACAACTCCATTTTGGAGATCTCAAAATTGCTAATATCAAAACATATATAAAAAAACACCAACAAGTCAACCTTGAAGAGTTCGCAACATTTTTGGGTGTATCTACCAATGTTGCCTTAGAGTATGCACACTACCTTTGTGGAAATAACCAAATAGCAGCTGTTTTTGATGTAAGCAAACAGCAATTAGTTCACCGAGATGCTTGGAAACAACTCAGTGGAGAAAACTCCTGTACTCATTGTGGTGGATTAGTAGGTATCGAACAAGGAAAAGTCGTTTGTATGCATTGTGGTAAAGATGCTTAAATGGGGATTTAGAATTCTAGAAATATGAAAAAAAAAATACAGCTTCTAATTAATAGTGGAATTCTAGAGAAAATTAACTTGGCGATAACAACTAGCCTAAACCAAGGCTATCTCAATTACCCTTGGTGGGAATACTTGGTTTTATATGATTGGATTCAGGAAAATGATCTTGCTCGAGAACTTGATCCCACCTTCTGGAAAAAAATCACTTATGATGAGGAGAATTTAGCTCAAAAAATACAGCGGTTAATAAACTTAAAAGTTCTAGCAATAACAGATGGGAAGCACCTAAAAATAATAGCCATTTCTCCTTTAGTTGGAAAACTTAAAAATTTAGAAGTTTTATCTTGTTCTTTTCAAAATTTAAAAACATTCCCCAAAGAGATAAAATACTTAAAACACATAAAAAAATTTAGCTTTGCTAGTCCCAAATTAGAGGAATACCCTGATTTCTTAGCAGAACTCCCATGTTTAGAGCATTTATCGATTAATGTAAGTGTTCTTTATGATTGGAAAAATAAGTTATCAGGTTTCCCAAAAAAATTAGCATTATGCTCGACTCTTATCAGTCTATATGTATATAACACTAAATTAAAAACTGGAGAGGTTGATGATGTGTTGAAAGGATTACCTTTGTTAGAAACTTTGTGGTTGGATAATTGTGAATTGAAAGAATTCCCTCAAGAAGTTAAGAATCTAAGGAATTTAAAATCTCTTTCATTAAGGGGAAACTTTATTGAAACATTACCCAATTGGTTAGAAGAAATGAAAAATCTCGAAATCTTATTTATTGAGAATAATCCATTGAAAGCAATTCCTCTATTTTCGGATAGCTTTAGGAAAGAAAAAGTAGATATCTTTAATCCATATATCTCAACTTCTTAAAAAAATACTAGTAGGTATTGTATTCAACTGCATAATATCAATCTATATTAGGTTCAAAATAAAGTTGCTCATTTGTCAAGTCTACAGCACATAACTGGCCTCCACCTTTGAAGGAATAGCCACAACCATTATCAATAGTCAAAACTGATTTTTGGTTTAATATTTCGAAACGATCTTTAATCTCTGTAGTAGTTTGAGGAGTATGCCCATGCACCACTGTTTTATGTCCCAAACGGTCAGCATCAAACAATTTTTCCCACTTACGAATCCAAATCATGGCATGCTTATCCTCAAAAGGGTCCTCTTCTCGCATATTAAAACCTGCATGTACAAAAAGATAATCTTCCGTTTCGAAAAAGTACTCTAAAGAATGAATGAATTTATAATATCGAGCAGGAATATCCTTAGGCATAAAAGCTCCAAAACTTGTCAAGGTAGCCGTACCACCATTCATTCTCCAAGCTCGTTCCTTTTCCTCATCAACCAATGCATTGAGCATCATTTGTTCATGATTTCCTCTCAAACAGCGCAAAGTATAACCTTGCCCTTGCAAATATATTATGTAGTCCAAAACCTCCTTACTATGAGGCCCTCTATCTACATAATCTCCTAACAAGTACAATTGATCTGTTTTTTGTAAATCAACTTGTTTCAATAAGCGCTTGAAGGTATTGAAACAACCATGTATATCTGAAATTGCTAATATTCTCATAAAAATTAGTTAGGGTTAAGTCATGACTGGGTTCAACAGTTTTTGACAAACTATTGTTCCATTCAATGTTTATAAAAAGTTGGAGTCAGCGAGCAAAAAAGGACTAAATGGATTGTATTTTTCAGTCTAAAAGTCTAAAAAAAGCTCCTAGAACAGGTGCGCCAATAGAATCTGTAGTCATCAAAAGTCCAAACAGCCCAAGTACTAAACAGATAATAAGAGGAAGATTGGACTGTCCTTCAAAGAGAATGATATTTGATGGTTTCTTAGCCGAATATAGTATTTCTATTTTAGATTTTTCTGGACATGCATTCATTATGAATGGGCGAGGACGAAACTTGAGGTGTATCAATTTAGCGGGACACTTTTAAAAAAGAATTTTATTAGAAAGCTTTAAGTCAACCATTAGTTTGATTTACTTAACTCATTCCTAGTTGTAGACAG
>JAAEPD010000268.1 GCA_024222455.1 Aureispira sp. | reverse complement strand
CTTCACTTTTTTAAGCAGTTTTCGAGCAATGGCCATGCTCCCTATACTAGGCCTATAGAACCCGTTATGCTAGATGAGTTATATAATGAGACTTATGAAGAACGAGTTTTTCACAATCAGCAACGCCTTACATGGGATGGTCTAAAAGCTTATTATACTAGTTCTACAGGAGCGCTCAGTAGCGATCATGAGCAATACCCTATAGCCTTGAGAGCACTTAAGATTTTGTATCAGCAATATCAAGTTGATGAGGAAATTGTATTAGACTATGATACTCATCTAGTTTTTGGGCTATTCAATAAATCAGTCCCAGCCATCTCCTTACGGAAAAGTATATTTTTTCAAGCTTTACGCCCTTTTGCATTTGGCTTTTATATATTGGTCAAATTGAACATTTACTTTTGGAGAGGCCTATTTTCCATAAAAGAAAGACTGACTAAAAAATAGCCAGCCTAATTTTTAGAGCAATAGTTTGTCTGTTTTTAGAATTTCATGCTAAAATTCCAAAACTCTATTTTCTTAGTTTTGAGCTAATCACTTACGAAAATGCTACAAACTATTGTTGGAACTAGAAATCGGAATACTCTATTAGACAAATCTTAAAATTAAAATCGAGTACCATTATTCAAATTTTCTTCTTTCAGAGATTTAGATTTTTCGGGTTTCTTCACTACCGTTTTACGTTTGAAAGAAGGTTGTAACTTACAGGAAATACCTCCCAAGATTCGAACAGGATCTTGAGGAGCTGCCCCAAAGTAAATTTGATTGTTAATGGTTGTATTATAATAGCGTTGGTTGGTGACATTGTTGGCTTTCACAAACAAATCGACATCCCAACCTTTTGCATCATAAATCTTATATTTAGCATAAGCATTTAGCACTACAAAAGCTCCATTTCCATTGTTAGGAGCATTGATTGTAGTATAGGTTTCATCAGCAATAATACTGGCACTTCTAAACAGAGCTCTTAAGTTCAAAGAAAATCGCTTATATCTAAACGTCAGCCCACCTTTGATGGTATGCGCTGCTGTAAAACCTAGTTTCAACGAATCATTGATCCTACCATTCATATAGGTATAAGCAGCAAACACATTCAATTCTGTTTGATCCTCTTCTCCAAATGTTTGTCTATAGTCAAATCGAAGTGTACCTCCATAGGTCTGAGCTGATGCATTATTATCGGATTGCTCAGTGACCAATATGAATATAGAATCCTGAGATTGTGTTACAAATGTTTGATTAAAATCATAAGAATTTTCCACCAAATTAGACGCTATATTAAAGAACCCATTGGCTTGTATTGCAAAATGTTCATCAATAAAACTTGCCCCTCCCTCTACTGTCCTAATCTTTTCGGGTTTGAGGGTACTGTTGGGTACATGCCAAAAGAAACTCCCATAATTGTGATGAGAACCGACTACAAACCCAGGTACTACACTGCCATAATGTTCAAATGTTTTTTTGGTTGATGGTGCCAAAAATGCTTCTCCATAAAAAGCCTTGATCCGAAACTGCTCAACTGGACGAACAATAAGACCAACTCTAGGGTTTAGAGGATCTAATGCATTAAACTGTTTATTTTTTTGCTTATTGTAGCGTGTATTGTAGTCGTAACGTAATCCTGCTGTTATTAATAATATATCAGCTATATTTCCTTGATACTGCAAAAAGGAACCAATATTATGTTGCGTAAAAGTATAGAAATCTTGAGGAATACCTTCACCTTCCGTTCCAATATAATAAAGTCCCTGTTCATCAGGTTTAGTGAACCGTTTATAAGGAAAAGGTAAATCACTAGTTTTGGGTAAAGAATTGGTGTATTGATAAGATAACCCAGCTCTTAGACCATGTTTCTCATTAATATTAAAAGAAAAAGTTTCTCTAACCTTTAGGTTGTTGTCATAGCCATACTTATGAGCATTATCATAACTAGAAAAAGCATTAATAAAACTAGACTTAGGGTTTATTTCAAAATGATTCCAACTAACCAAAGAGTTCAATGACCATCGCTGATCAGTATCCTTTAGATTATGAGAAAGGTAGACATTGGTTAATGCCACTCCAAACTCAGCCTTATTGGTATAAGGGGCATATTTGCCTTGTAACCCAGTGGCCGAAGCATGTATTTCTTCGCTTCGGACAACTCCCAATTCAAAATCATAAACCTTCAACTTGCCTTGCAAGGAATAAGCTCTACGCTGATTTTGGTAAGGGTACATAGTGGCTATCGATACAGAATCGTTGGACAACCCAGATAAAATGGTATCTGTAAGATAAGTATCATTGTACCATTGAAAATCGCTAGAATAGGCTCTAGCCAAATTAGGCTCATTAGATCTATAAAAACTACCATCTACCATAAACGAAATTTTACTATCTCCACCACCTATGGCAAAGGCATTGTCGGTAGTATGATACATTCCATAACTAGCAGTTAAATGTCCTCCTCTAAGTTGTTTTCCTTCTTTTGTAATAATGTTGACTACTCCCGAAAAAGCATCTGCTCCATAGAGCGCAGAGGCTGGCCCTAATACGACCTCGATTCGTTCTGCATTTCGCACCGAAAAATTCTTATCCACAACATGACTAGTTGTTGCCATAGAATTGACACGTACCCCATCTCTAAGAATCAAGAGTTTTTCGTTGCCAAACAGTCCTCTAACAGAGATTAGGTTATACAGTTCTGCATCTGCTTTATTCTGAATTTCGATTTCTGGAATATCTTGCAAAACTTCATCTAAAGACATATAACCACGCTCTTCTATATCTCTAGAGGTAACTACATATATGGTAGCAGGTGCATTGGCTAGGCTTTTTTCTGTTTTGGTAGCTGTAGTTACCTTTGTGTTCAAAGTTGCCTTTAGAGAGGCATAAGTTAAGACAACATCTACATCTTGTGGATTGCCTCTATTTAGCTTAAAATAAGCCAACTTAGTTCTATCATCTTTTATTAATATTCCTTCGATACGTTGGGTTTGATAACCAGCTGCCATACATTCTACATCATAGATTCCCTCTGGAATATCTTTCATCATAAACAAGCCTTCCATATTGGACACAACCAGTTTGTCTGTTTTTTTAATTTTGAATTTAATGGTAGCAGTAGGGATGTATTCCCCTGTCACCTTATCAATAACGCTCCCCCTCAAAAAGCCTTGCCCCCAAGTAGTGCTGTACAGTATCAGCCCCAATACTATAACTACTAGTTTTTTCATAGTGTGTGTTTATTAAGATTAAGATTAGTGTGTTGTGTATTTTATTTATTGCATATCTATTTTTAGGACATCTACTGGATGGTACATTCTACCATCAGAATACTCTTTCGACAAGAATGAACTGACTGTCTCAAATTCTTGGTCAGTCACTTCTTTTTCCAATAAAAAATTGACAAAATGTCTATTAGGATTGCTCACATCAATGAAGCTATCTACCCTATGTTTTTTGTATGGGATTTTAGCTTGTGCCAAATCATCTTCAATGTTCTTTGAGCAATACATTTTTGTTTTAGTTTGCTCATCTCCATAGCGTTGTTGGATACGATTAATACCATGCTCAGATTGATGAAAAATCAACCACGCTTTGGTATGCTTTTGTAAGGTTTCATATACAAATTGAGGATTCATATAGTAGAGACAATGCGAAAGGATAACTAAGTCAAACTGAGATTCTACTACACATTCCTCAAAATCCTTTTGGTGAAACTCAAAACGCTCATCAAACTTAATTAGCTTCTTAAATTCCTCCACATGTGCAGGATTAGGCTCTACAACAGCATAGCGAGATAACGAGGGTAAAAACTCCTTAAAAGCATTATCAAAAATACCAGTTCCACCTCCTAAGGATAAAGCAACTTCAATATCACCTAAGTTCAATAACTCTACATTCTTTAATAGCCAATTATTGAGGTCTTGGTATTCTGAGGTTCGACTACACAATTCTGCAAAAGCTAGTTCATACTGTTTATGAGATAACATAGGTTATAGTGTTTAATTTGTGAACAAATCATCAAGGTTGAATAAAGGCAAAGCTTCGCCATTTGCTCTTGTGTCTAAATTACAAGGCAATGCAATGCATAGATCTATTTTAGCTATAGATCGCTATGCTCAACTTCTACTAAAATGATAAAAAAAGGGGCAGTCTATTTCAAAATATGTTCTTACCTCAGCCTAACTCTAGGTAGGATAAGGGACCAATAAACTTGCTCAAAACAACTTAGTTTGAGTGTTAGATAAACTACTTTAGGAGGATTACTTTTTGGATTACAAGGAATTATAAAAAATGGGCCAAGTCCTTGTAGTTTCATGCGGGTTATATCACATATGACACATATATAATATACATATAAAAAGCCCTTATTGCAATTTTTAATCTATTTTTTTTTGATAGATATTACAAGATTAAAAAATAAGAGAGGTATAAAACAAGAAAAACTCCTCAAGTTGAGAAGTTTTTCTAGCTATATATATAATTTAGGATTAAGGTGCCAAACGGTCAATCTTCCATTTTTTAGGCGTTAACTCTTCTAGGGTATATCTTAGGCGATCATGCAAACGATTCATGCGACCTTGCCAAAACTCCATTTTATAAGGCTTGACTGTGTAGCCTCCCCAATGAGCTGGTTTAGGCAATACATCCACCCCTGTATACTGTGTTTCTAATTCTGCATATTTATGCTCTAATACAGCTCTATTTTCTACAACCTTACTTTGTTGAGATACCCAAGCACCCAACTGACTACCTTTAGGTCTGCTTTGGAAGTATTCTAGAGATTGTTTTTCAGGAATTTTATACACTATTCCATCTATTCTAACTTGACGGTGCAGTTCTGGCCAAAAAAACATTAGATTAACTTTATCATTTAGTGCCATTTCTTCGCCCTTAGCACTAGCATAATTTGTATAAAACACAAAGCCATTTTCTTCTATTCCCTTAAGCAAAACAATTCTTGCTTGAGGTGCATTATGCTCATCAACAGTAGCTAATGTCATTGCATTAGGTTCATATACCTCTGCAGACATAGCTTCACTAAACCATGCATTAAATTGGCGAAAAGGATCCTCAAAAACGTCTGTAATATCTAAAGGTTCAGATAGGTAGTTTCTGCGTAATTGCTCGATTTTTGCATTATCGATATGTTCCATAATCGTTAGACTTTATTCAAAATAAAATAACAATATTATTATAGGTAATATTACTACTTTTTTCGCACTTTAAGTCTATTTGGACTCAGTTTTAACCACAGAATAATTAGGTGTTTTATCAATGTAAGTAGACAAGTCACTACCATACTCTCCTAAGAAAGATACTTGGCTAGCATCTGTTACTCCAAACTGCCAGTAGTGATCATATTTACAAAGACTTTCGCAGTTGTCATACTTAAGATGGTAAGTAATCATCCAACCGCCTTCAACTTTCTTGATATCAATATCGCTACCATCTCCAGAAGGAAGAGGTACTTCAGTCATAAAAACATCATCGATCATCGAAAGTTCGTTAGCAATAAACTTCATGTTCATAGGCTGATCAGAAGTAATCTCTAACATTTTAATATCTTCTAACTCGTCCAACACACTTACTTTCAAGTTATAACGCTCCAATAAATTAGTAAAAGGAACATTTCCTATTTTTGATTTCCCTGCCAATAGTTTAGTTAACCATCCTGCATTTGCATCAACCATTAGGTGTACAGTAGAAGTATTTACGCGCTTAAATGTATGAATGTTATGTGTTTGAGCTACAAGGTAAGCTTCTTGAGAGTTATCTTCGGCTACTGCCATTAAAGCATCATGGATAGAATGTATTAGATGCTCAGGAATTTCGGCAGCTACATTAGAACTATTAACTACACGTGCCGCTAGTTGAACAGCATCATTGCTGTAAGATACAGTTTGAGCTGTAGTTGTGCTATATACAAAGAAAAGGCTTAAACTAAAGAGTAAAGTTACTTTCATAATGCCTGCTTAGTTGAGTGTCTTAGTTCTGATAGTGTGTCTTGTTGTGATTACAAATTTAAAATTTTTGTTCGCAATTCAAGAATTTAGGCCAATTTTTTTTTGTTTAAATTCAAAAACCAGCTAAAATACACAAAAATCTGAATCTTTTCAAAAGAAATATTATATTTATTGAAAACTTCGGAAAAGTCATTTAATAGTTTTAAATAAAGTTTGAATCTCCTCTGGGGAGAGGTTTTGTTCCTTAAAGAAGCGTAAGATAGATTCGTAACTATGCAGTTTTTGAAGCCCTTTAAGGAAGAAATATCGG
>JAAEPD010000267.1 GCA_024222455.1 Aureispira sp. | reverse complement strand
CTATTAATGCCTTTTCTCATTTATTTGCTGGATTAATTGCCTATCAATATTTAGATAAAAAACCAGCTATTTATTATCCTTCATTAACTAATGTTCAACATAAAGCTGCTTAATTTCTAATCCTTAGTTCACGTTAATATAGAATGGAGATATTTGAGTTGTCGGATAAAAAAGAATTATTGGACGATGCCGTCAATTATTTTTGGAAATGCTGGGGAAGTTCAACAAACTACGCCTTTTACAAGGATTGTATAATAAACTCCTTATCTCAAGAGAATAGGTTGCCTAAATTCTACATAGGAATAGTTGATAATCAGATTATCGCCTCTTATGCACTTCTTACAAATGATATTATAAGTCGGCAAGATTTAATGCCTTGGTTTGCTTGTTTATTTGTAAATCCAGAATTTAGGAAATTAGGTTATGCTGGTTTATTGTTAGAGCATGGCGCAACTGAAGCTAAAAAGAAGGGATTCAAAAATTTTTATTTAGCAACAGATCTAGAAAATTTCTATGAGCGAAAGGGGGGGAATTATTTCACAGAAGGATATAATGTTTCTGGGGAAGGCTTGAAAGTTTATATAAAATCAACGGAATAATTTTTTTTGAAAAAAAATAAAAGTTTTTTTTTGCGTTAAAATAACTTGTGAATCAACATATTATTGCTTTACTTAAAATAAGGATTGGACAAAAAAGAAATAAAGTAGAGCATTTTTTTTGAAAATGTCTTGTGATTTTGAAATAAAGCTGTATATTTGCAATCGATTTAAACGAGATGGCTTTGTAGCTCAATTGGATAGAGCACCTGACTACGGATCAGGAGGTTGGGGGTTCGACTCCCTCCAAAGTCACTTTTAAAGAAAATGTATTGTGGAGTAAGTCCTGCCTCGGCGGGACATTTTAAATTAAGAATAAGTCATGTCAAGAGTTTGTCAAATCACAGGAAAGAGACCTATGAAGGGGAATAATGTTTCTCACTCAAATCATAGAACTAAGCGTCGTTTCTTACCTAATTTACATAAAAAACGTGTTTTTGTAGCAGAAGCTAATACTTGGGTAACCCTAAAGCTTACTTCTAAAGCATTGCGTAATATCGATAAATTAGGTGCTTACAATTACCTAAAAGCTCAAATCGAGAAAGGATTTGATCCATTTGTATGGGTTGATAGTGAAAAAATCGCTAAAAAAGTAGCAGCATCTAATGCAGGTTACCGTTTAGTGAAAGAGACTAAAAATGGTCACGAGCAACAATATGTAACTTATGCACCAGAGTTTCAAAACAACAAAAAAATCAAGTTGTCTAGAGCTATTGGTTTAATCAAGTAAGTTGAAATTTTAATTTTAGAATAAAAGAAAATTTAATATATTGTTATGGCAAAAAAGAGTAAAGGAAATCGCGTACAAGTGATTTTGGAATGCACAGAGCATAAAGCTACAGGAAAGCCAGGTACTTCTAGATATATAACTACTAAAAATCGTAAGAATACTCCTGAGCGTCTAGAGCTTAAAAAATTTAATTCGAAACTTAATAAGTATACTGTTCATAAAGAAATTAAATAATTATGGCTAAGAAAGTATCAAAGAATGCGAGGATTGCCCAACGTGCAGCTAATGCAGGTAGTGGTAAAGATCATGTAAAAGTAATTAAGAGTATCAAAGATCCTGTTACAGGTAAATATTCTTACAAAGAAATGATCCTACACAAAGACAAAGTAAAAGAATTTTTTGCAGCTAAATAATTAAAAGTTGTAGATTAATCTTAGATAATATATATAATGGCTTCTTCATATACATGAAGAAGCCATTTTTTATAAGTCGGATACTTTGCTATTCTGACAGAAAAAAAGCTGCTTTTGGAAGCTGTTTAGCGACAAAAAGACATTTTTAGGCATAAAATAGCGATTGGTACTATTTTTAAGCAACCGAATGATAGAGTGTGTTTTAGATTTATTATTTTGCAGTTTAATGTAAAATGGAAATACACCCTATAAGAATAACACCTAATTAGAATAGATTAAAATAAAGAGAAGCAATGGGATTTTTTGGTAAACTGTTTGGGAAACAAGAAAAGGAAGATTTAGACAAGGGCTTAGAAAAAACAAGACAAGGCTTTTTTAGTAAAATATCAAGAGCTGTTGCTGGTAAAACTAAGGTGGATGATGATGTTTTAGATGAACTAGAACAAGTTTTAATTGCATCTGATGTTGGGGTGGATACAACTATCAAAATAATAGAACGTATAGAGGAAAGGGTTGCAAGAGATAAATATGTAACAACTGCTGAGTTGAATAATCTTTTGAAAGATGAAATTGTACAGCTGTTGGCTGAGAATAATTCAGAAGATGATTTAGTTTATGATTTGCCAGAGGGCAAAAAACCTTATGTAATTTTGGTGGTAGGAGTGAATGGTGTTGGTAAAACAACTACTATTGGGAAGATTGCCAATAAATATAAGCAACAAGGCAAAAAGATTGTGTTAGGCGCAGGAGATACTTTCCGTGCCGCAGCAGTAGATCAGCTCCAGATATGGGCAGATCGTGTAGGTTGTGATTTCTACAGTAAAGGAATGGAAGCAGACCCAGCAGCAGTAGCCTATGAAACAATCAGACATGCTATAGAGCATGAATATGATTTGGCTATAGTAGATACTGCAGGACGTTTGCACAACAATAAAGCATTGATGCGAGAGTTGGAGAAAATCAAACGCTCTATCAGCAAACAGATAGATGGTGCTCCACATGAGGTTATGTTAGTTTTGGATGCTTCTACAGGCCAAAATGCCTTTATGCAAGCTACTCATTTCACAAAAGCTACAGATGTATCTTGTTTGGCATTAACCAAATTGGATGGAACTGCAAAGGGTGGAGTAGTGATAGGTGTAAGCGATCAATTCAAAATTCCGGTCAAATATATTGGAGTTGGTGAAGGTATTGATCACCTTCAGGAGTTTGAGAAAAAAGAATTTGTCAACTCATTTTTTATAGATTCTGACTTGAAATAGTGCAAATAAAAACCTACTTTAGTTAACAGAAGAGTAAACATGTTTAAAATATATCAGATTTATGCTCTATTCAAATACTAATATCAATTCAATTCAAGTAACTGTACATAGCAATGTAGAGCAGGCTTATTATTGCTATTATTATACTCCTTAGATGCTATAGATTTGATGCCAGATAAACGAAAACCACCAACAGCCGTTTAGCTGTTGGTGGTTTTTTTGTAATTTTTTGTGAATCCAAAATTTATTTAATTATGCAACAGAATTATGAGGCTTATACTTCCGAAGATCATAAAGTATGGTCTTTGCTGTATGATGAACAGATGAAAATATTACCATCTAGAGCTGCAAAAGCTTATTTAAAAGGGATAGAGACTACACAGTTTGAAAGAGAGTGGATTCCTAAGTTTACAACAATCAATAAGGAGCTCAAGGCATTGACTGGTTGGCAGGTTTATGCAGTACCAGGGCTTATTGACAACAAACCATTTTTTGAGCTGTTGAGTCAAAAACAATTTCCTGCCACTACGTGGTTAAGAACATTAGCTCAATTGAAGTACATTGAGGAGCCTGATATGTTTCATGATGTATTTGGGCATGTACCTTTGTTGAGTGAACCTTTCTTTTGTCAGTTTTTGAACGGTTTGAGTGCGCTAGCTTTAGAGCATATTGATAATCCTTCAGCGATAGAACTGATGGCTCGAATTTATTGGTATACTATTGAATTTGGATTGATAAAAGAGGACGGAGAGGTTAAAATATATGGTGCTGGAATTTTATCCTCACCAGGAGAATCTGTTTCTTGTTTAGAACCTACAGCAATACATCTAGATTTTGATGTACAACTTGTCTTGTCGACACCTTATATTAAGGATACCTTTCAGGGGCAATACTTTGTTGTGGAGTCTTATGAACAACTTTCTAATAGCTTAAAGGAGCTTAAAACATTAGTTGAAGGTTATATTGCACAAGGAGTAGAAGTGAAAGAAGGAGAGCCACTAAGTGTATTGGCTTAAATATAGATACAAGAGGTGGTTAATCGTTGTTAGCTGCCTCTTGCTTAGTTTTTAATATAGATACACCATCAATCTTAGATTGAACCCAGTTGAGAATATCAAAGAAATCGTATAGATAGTTTGATGTCCAATTTTGTGTCAGATTTGCCTGTGCCTGTGTCAATATTTTATTACGCTCCCAATCCGATTGAGCAATTATGAGATCTCGGAGCAATTTAAATATCAGTTTTTCGGTTTCTCCTAAGCGAGATTGACTATGCAACCAACTATAAAATGCTTGTATAGAACTTTCTACCAATCGGTATTGACCTTTTTCAAAATAACAAAACATTCGCAATGTATAAAGCTCATATCTGAACACTCGTTGTATACCTGTAGATTGCTGATTTAGATGATCACAGCGTTCTAATACCTGTTCATAATCTTCTAGTACAAAATAGGCTGCTGCAATTAGGCGTTGTGCCGAACTGTCATATATATGAGCATAGCTTTTCTTGTTGCGAATGAAAAGCTTGCTTTGTTCCAAAATAGTTTCTATTTGCACAACTATTCCTTCCTTATCTCCAACTAGCATAAAATAACGCAACTGATAAAATTCAAAAAAGTGAGTATCCCAACCCACTTCATACCAAAAGTTTGGATTGTCTTGATACTTCTTTTTATAATCCATCCATTGCTGCCAGTAGTGCTTAAATAAGTCGTATTTTCGATAGGTTAGTGTATGGTGAAATAAGCGGAAAGCGGATTAGCGTTAGGGAAAAGTGCCTTAAACAAGTTTCTAACACCATATCTGAAGAAGTAATACTTTTCCAAGATTGTTCAAAATAGCCTAATGCTTTAGGTAATTCATCGTGGACACCACCATAATAATCACCTTTGGTTAACCAAGCCAAACGTTGACTTTTTGGGTTGCTAAGGTTGGGCGCATCCAACCAAATATCCTCTATTAATTGTTTGAACTTCAAATCACAATCAGGTATATAATAATCAATACGATTGAGTTGAAAAAACTCAAAATGACGTAGTAAGGCCATACAAATCTCTTTGCCTTCATGCACCCTTTTTTCAATCTCTTTGGCAAAGGTTACATAAGTCTCATGCTTATACTTATCAGCATATATTTTTTTTCGAGTCAATAGAATTTTCCATACTTGATAAAGCACCATAAATTCCGGGAAATTGCCTGTATTTAATAGTGTTTTTGCTTGTTGTAGCAATTTTTAGGCTTGACCATCAATTTGTTTTTCAAAAAGAAAATCAATATCCTTAAAAATGTCAAATAAGCGATACCGAGCATTAAAACTCGTTTCGCTCTTATAGCTGCGCATTACCCTCAAAATACTGTCGTAAAGGTATTTTTTAGTCTTACTAATATGTTTGGCCATACCTTTCTTTTCGAAAAGCTGTACAATCCGTTTTTCGTTATACTCAAGTCTTAGTAGAAGGTCAAAGAGTTGCATCATACTGCTTTTTTTGTCAGCAGTACTATGTCTACGAAAGTAACGCGTTTCTAATTTGTCCAACGATTTTATGAGCTGGAAAAGATCATCAGATAATTTGGCCATACAAGGTTTTTTGCATTAAAATAGACTTGTTGCAATAGTTTATTTAGGAGAGTGGGAGAACTCTAAATATGTCGTTGCAACAAGTCTAATATACATTAGTTCCTTGCTTTTTAGAAACATTAAGCTATTAAAAAATAGAAGGGAATTGATATCTTACCTTGATGTGAGTATATCAGGATAGCGTTTGCTTACATTACTATTACCAACCCAAGGTGGAATAGTATGTCCAGCACTTCCTAGGTAGGCCACCTCACCACTTTCACTGACTGTAAATTTCCAATCAAAACGTTTTTGACATTGATGCATACAATCTCCAAAGCCCAGACTATAAGTCAGTTCCCAACCTTTTTTAGTTCTGTTGATAGAAATATCGTTCCCATCACCAAAAGGAAGTACTTCATTTATCGATCCAATGCCCTCTTCTGTAAAAAACTCCAAGGTCAACGCAGGAATATTGAGTGGTTTAGAACTTTGTAATAATAACCCAACACGCTCTTCATCCAAATAAACCATTCGAGTAATATTAAGCTGATACTTTCTAATGATTTCATTGATAGATTCACTACCAGTCAATCGTTCGCGATGTTTTAGAGGTTCTAGCCAAGGAGCATCATGATCTGCAACTAAAATGATATTTTCTACATTCGGAACAGGAAATGAACGGATGTAATATTTCTGGCTAATGGTGTCTATTGCGCTATAATCGCTTACTCGAATGGCGACTAAAGCATTATATACTGCTTGCACCAATTCTTCTGGAACATCTACTGTCTGCTGAGATAAACGAAGTTCTTTGTTGAGCAATCGTATAGATAAGCGCGTTGCATCCCTTTTATAAATAGCTTTTAGGTATTTGGGAAAGAGTGCATCATTAACAAAAAAACTGGGTAAATCTTTTGTAACAGAGGGGCATTTTTTGCACTTCTTTTGAGCATTACAATTATTATGACTAAGGTTTATAAATCCTATTATTAGAATAAAAAGGGTAGCGAAGTTTCTCATAAGTATTAATTTTTTGATTAGAAAAGGAATAAATCCTATCACAAAAGTTAATACCACCAATTTGTAAGATGTTATCAGTTAGGTATCAAAAAAATGAAAACAACTTCTATTATTCTTAGTCAATCTCAGGATCTAAATTATGGATTTGAACATTTTCTATGTATTCAGGAACATAGAATACATATGATATATTTTCGCTACAAGGTTCTTCTTGTATGACAATATCCTTATTGAACTTAGCTTGAATACTAATGCTCGAATCTCCACCATTAGGGATCGATTCTAACTTATAGCGACCACTCTCCATTAAGTAATTTAAGAAAGGAAGATTATTGAGTGATATAGAAACTCTTGTTTTTACTTGAACACGACTTCCTCCTACTTTTATCACTTTTATCTCTTTTCCATAAATATGAATATTGAGCGTTTTTATCTCTTTAGCAGTGTCTCCAAGAGCAATAACTTGGTGAGTATTTTTAGAGGCTTGTGCATTTGCTGACAAACTGAATATAGCTATCATTAATCCGATTAAAAAGCTAATAAATTTCATGTGTGTGAAGTTTTAGGTTTAGATAGAATATTGTTTCATGAAGGGATTCATGTCTAAATCTATATACCTAGACCTCGAAAAATGTTATCATACTAAAGTCAAAAAAAAATGAAAATAGCCTGTAACCTTATCCAACTTTGGACATTATACTATCAAACATTTGTATAAAAAAACTCTAATTGGATTATGAAAAAGATTGCAGCCATATTAATTTTATTTGTTGGAATATGTTTTCAGATTACAGCCCAAGATGATTTGAAAGGAAATGAAGAGGAAGCTTTATTAAAAGTAACTGTCACTAACATGGATGGTATACCTAGACCTCATGATTGGATTGTTTTTGAAGGACTTAATACACATAATAGTTTTAGTGCGATCACTAATGGGGAAGGAGCTTTCTCCATTTTATTGCCAGAAGGAGATACTTATGAGATAAAAATAAAAGGCTTAGGTGCAGAGCAAGAATATAGCAGAGTGCAACTGGATAAACAACCAGGCATAGTAAGCGGAGCTCTAACTGTTCGTTATGAACCAGCTAAGAAATTCATCTTAGATGATGTCCATTTCAATACAGGCAAAGCTACTCTTAAACAGGAGTCTTTTCCAGCTTTAGATGAATTGGCAGAAGTGTTGAAGCTTAAAAATGATATGCGTGTAGAAATTGCTGGACATACAGATAACGTAGGGGAGGATGATGCTAATCTAACTTTATCTCAAAGTAGAGCAAAAGCAGTAGTAGATTATTTAGCACAGCAAGGAATTTCTAAAGAAAGATTATTAGCCAAAGGATATGGGGAAATGGAGCCTATCGCTACAAATGATACTCCTGAAGGCCGTCAGCAAAATAGAAGAACAGAAGCTCGGATTTTAGCAGATTTATAGCCTTTTTCTAATACTAAAAAATAAAGAACCCCAAACTATTCTTAGAATAGTTTGGGGTTTTATTATTGTTAGGTAACATCGATTTCTATCTGTGATGTTGAACCATTAGTTTGTGTGTAATTCGTTTCTCATTGGTTTCTATATCTATAAAATATAGACCTGAAGGCATATTACTTACATCTATAATCTCAGTATTGAAACCAGGATGTAAAGGAATTGCTTGACGAGATAATACGCGTTGTCCTAAAGCATTAGTCATAGAAACATGAGCTTGCCCTAGAGTTTTAGTTTCGATCTCTAAAATTGCATTTGAATTAGAAGGATTAGGATATACCTTAGAGCCTACAATTTCACTATTGTGTTGATCAATACCAACAGCCCAACTTTCTAAAACGGTAAAGTCTAGTGTATCTGATTTTACATGACTAGAATCATCAATACAGAAGTCTCTAGCATTAATAGGAACTACTGTCCAAGAGTAAAGGCCAGTATCAGGTAGCGTGTACCACATCTCAAGATCTGAAGTTATTTCAGAACGAATAAGAGGAGATGTTATGTTTGCAGTTTTAGATCCTTGATAAACGTTTACCAAATACATAGTAGCCTTAGGAGTCGGATCCCACTGGAATTTAGTTACTGTATTATTAACAGTACCTGAACTAGTAGGATGAACCAATGTAGGTTTGTCTGTAATTGGATTCTCTGCAGGAACATTGAATTTTTTATCATAACCACGAGCTACAATATCTAAACGTATTGCTTCTCTTTGCTCTTGAGTGAAACTATCTCTACAAGGGAAATAACTCATAATGTTTCTCTTGTTAGGATAAGATCTTTCTGTTGCTGAATTAGTCGCTTCAATGTGAAGTCTACCATCTCCAAACACAGAATTTCTAATAGTTGTGTTAGCAAAAGAAATTTTGTACAACATAGTATCTCCAGGTAAGATATCCGTTGTGATAAGATTTGGAAGAGTATCAAGGTTAGCTGTACTTGAGTTGTAAACAGTACCATCAGGAGCAATAAATTTCTTATTGATAACAATTGCCGCTCCTCCATGTATAGTGTCAGTTAGACTACCATTCACTACCATTATGCTATCTAGAGGAACCATTCCACTAGGAATAGCTGGGTTTACAGAATCTAGACGAATTCCATCTACAGTATTATTCTTGAAAATTCTAATTTTTGGGAAATATGCTGCAGGAGAACCAGCTACAGATGGTTCAATATCTACATACGCACCACCCAAATTAATATAACCTTCCATAACTCTACCTTGAGCAGGTTGAGGGTAAACAACATTAGCTTTATTGTTTGCAGGTATTCCTGCACGAGTTGTATCTGTAAGTCCTAAAGTGTCTATTCCTCCTAACATTATAGTGTCTGTTCCACGAACAAACATCTTTTTTAAGTAGATCACTGTACTATTATAAATACGTCGATTAGGTGATTTGTTAGTTAGATAGATCTTATGAGGAATTGTAGATTTAAGCGGTATAGCAGCACCAACTTCTTTCTCTAAAAGCTCAGGAACCATCATTTTTCCTAAAGGATCAATGGCTGTACCACCATAATCTCCACAACCAGACATTGCAGGACCAAAAGCATAGTCAGGCCATGTGTCACAAAAACCATCTGCCGCATATTGACAGTTTTCATCTCCAGAACCATCGTTTGGACGATGAAGGTTTTCTACTTGAACAGGAAGGCCCAAAGTACTAATAATAGAAGGCGTTGCCTGTTTAGTGTTACTAGATGAAGTCATAATATCTGTTACATAATTGTCGTCACCAAAACCATAGAATGTATGGTTTAGAGAGAAAAGGTGACCAATCTCATGCGTAAGAGTAGAATTGCCAGGATAGAATCTTCCTTTTTCTAGGAAGATAACATCTAATGCTGATGTATAATAAGGACGTCCTGTACCCGCTACAAACAAGTTAAGAGGATCTCCTACAGTATCTTTATAAATACCCATCCAGTAGCTAAGCATCGCATCACCTACACCTTGACTAGTGTATAATAAGCTTTGGTTCCAGTAGCTAGGGCTGTTGTTTAGATAAAAATCAACACCAAATTTGTGATAGTCATCATTAGTCTGACAAAGAGATCTAAGGAGTGACTCTCCATTTAGGTAACCATATTCCCCATCTGAATTAGGAGCAGATGTTCCTATCACATGCCATTGAATAGGAATATGAAAAGTAGAATCATTATTTCTACTTTGATTGAATTGTTCTAGACGCTTCAAAAGCTCAGCTTTATTGCGTCGATTGTCGAACAACTTATTTTTTATAAGTGCGCTTTCAGCTGCACTAACTCCACAATCATGTAGAGTATTCTGTTGTGCTGAACTGACCAAAGGGACACATAGTACCGCTAAGACCATTCCGGCTAAATAGTTAATAAAACGACGATTCATAACACCTGTATTTAATAAAATTATAGTAATTAATCTCAACCCATATTTAGGTAAAGATTGAGCTAAATGGATCTCTAAAATAGACTAACTAGAGAAACATTCCTCAAAAAAAACAAAAACTTTTAAGTCTAGCAATTTTTCAATAGGAAAAATTAACCTAGACTCTTTATTTATAAATCCTTTACGGATTTGGCGACCATATACATAGATAATATAAAATTTTGAGTTTAAAAGGAAACTCTTTCTAAAAAATATAGATAAAACTTAATTTTTTTTACATTTGTATGTCATTTTATTAGTGGAAGTGCTAAACTTCCAAAAGCAACAAAATATAAATATAAGACATGAAAGTAACAGTTGTAGGTGCAGGTGCTGTAGGTGCTAGTTGTGCAGAGTACATTGCTATTAAAAACTTCGCTTCTGAAGTTGTATTATTAGATATCAAAGAAGGATTTGCTGAGGGTAAAGCAATGGATTTAATGCAAACAGCTTCTTTGAATGGTTTTGACACTAAAGTTACTGGTACTACTGGTGATTATACTAAAACTGCTGGGTCAGACATTTGTGTAATCACTTCTGGTCTTGCTCGTAAACCAGGTATGACACGTGCTGAATTGTTGGGTATCAATGCTGGTATTGTTAAATCTGTATCTGCTAGTCTAGTAGAGCAGTCTCCTAACACAATTATCATTGTAGTATCTAACCCAATGGATACTATGACATACTTGGTACACAAAACAACTGGATTGCCTAAAAATAGAATTATAGGTATGGGTGGTGCATTAGATTCTGCTCGTTTCAAGTACCGTTTGGCTGAGGCTTTAGGCGCTCCAATTTCTGATGTTGATGGTATGGTTATCGGAGGACACTCTGACAAAGGTATGGTTCCTTTAACTCGTTTAGCTACTCGTAATTCTGTTCCTGTTTCTGAATTCCTTTCTGAGGAGCGTTTAGAAGAAGTAAAGCAAGCTACTAAAGTTGGTGGTGCTACATTAACTGGTTTATTAGGAACTTCTGCTTGGTATGCTCCAGGTGCTGCTGTTTCTGGGTTAGTACAAGCTATTGCTTGTGACCAAAAGAAAATCTACCCTTGTTCTACTTTGTTAGATGGAGAGTATGGTTTATCTGATCTTTGTATTGGTGTTCCTGTTGTATTAGGTGCAAACGGAATTGAAAAAATAGTTGAAATCAACTTAAGTGATGCTGAAAAAGCACACTTAACTGCTTCTGCTGAGGCTGTTAAGGCAAATAATGGTAATTTAGAGCTGTAGTTTATCTATTGTTCTATATGATATAAGAAACATGAGTCATCCCTTAAGTAAGAGATGGCTCATTTTATTTGGAAAAAAGAAAAAGCCTTTCGAAATTTAGGTTAGGACACCAAAAACGAAAGGCATATGTATTATAAAAAGTATATTAAAGATAAGG
>JAAEPD010000266.1 GCA_024222455.1 Aureispira sp. | reverse complement strand
CACCACTCTGAGAATTTATCAATAATCCCATTCATGCTTGACCAAAAAGAGTCATCATCAAATTTTGTAATCTCAGATGGAATACTTTTGACTATTCGCCCTAGCACAAACAATAAAGGTGCTTTGAATTTTCTAGGTAAGTTTACCCATTTGTTGGACAGCCAGATCAATACCTGCAAAATTTTGCCCAATGGTCCCATTGCTAACATTAGGCCTGATTTGACAGTTTCTTTATCTTGCCCTTTGAATTTTGCAAAGATTGGTGATTCCGCCAAAACTTCTTCCATCAAGGTAACCACCTTGTTACCCAAATTAGAGCTTTTGAAGATTTCGAGTAGCATCTCTTGGCTCATATTAGCCCCATCATCTAGATTGAGTTGTGCTATTTTATCGTCATCAAAGCCTAGCTGTTTCCACATTTCAGCTTCATCTACTTCAGGAGCAGACTCATCATACTGAGGCGTAGAAAACTCATTGCCTTGATTGGATAAAGCAAACATATCGTTACCAGTTTCTCCAAACTGCAAAAAATTACCATCGTCACCATTATCACCTCCTTGGTCGCCTCCTCCTCCTCCAGAGCCAGAGTTTGGGTCTCCACCACCACTATCTCCACTATCAGTATTGACACTTTTTTGTTGAATGTCTGTATCTTGGTCTTTAATTTGATCTTGTTCGAAAGACATAGCTATTTCGCATTAGTAAGTTCATTGCTCTACATAGAGCGAATATTGAGCTAGCAGTTCGCTAGCAATCAAGGGATTGTACATTAAGGTTATAATCTTTAGAGAAAAATGCTCTAAGATTAGTATTGAGAGGGGCTTCAATTAGCCTTTAATTTACAATTTTGGATTGGAAAATACTAATAGAATTGGAAATTCTATCCATATTTAATTGTGATAAATTATGGATAGATTTTTAGAGCTATTGCGACAAGACACCTATTTCCTATCTTAAAACTACTGTATTGAACTCTGTGGCTAATTCAGTTCGGAGCTCTACCAATTTTTTATGCACCTTCATTAGCTTAATAACTTTGTTATAATCGCCTTTTTGATCTTGCAGTTGTTTAAGCTCTGCATGGTTCTTATTAATTAAGCGTTCGATTTTTTTGAGTTTGAATCGAATTACACCACTTTTGGCATCTGCAATGTGATTCAGCTCAGGCATTTTTTGAGTATTCAAATACACATTCATTTTTTCCCAGCCTTCTGAATATTCATAAGGAGTAGCAATTACATGAACTGCCAACTTAGCAATTTTAGGATCTTGATGACGAATAAAATAGTCTGTTGTTATTGTTTCCCCAGCCTCTAAAGCCTCCATATATTCTCTCATAACACCTGCATAAATGGCATTATCGAACTCATCTAACAGCTCTAACATATTCATTAAGATGTATTCAGCTACTGTTTCATCCTCTTCCAAAGGTTTATCACCAAAATTGATGAGAATACGTACCATATCTCGTTCCTGAAATTCATCAGTTGCCTTACCTAGCTTGTTATCAGATATGGTTTCGCCTTGATATTCTTCCTCTAATTCGCTAGGCCCAAAGTCTTCTGGAGGTGGAGGCATATCTCCATCTGAAAAATTTTGCTGTTGTGGCCTTTTTTGTTGTTTAGGTTGCTGCTTTTTTTTGTCCTCGTCCTGACGTTTTTTGATATGTATTTTAAGGCGCTTATTAATCTCAATATGTAATATTTGCTCTTGAATACCCAACAAGGCAGAGCATTCTCGAACATAGACAGAGCGCTTGAGCGAATCTGGAATTTTAGATACTGTTTTGACAATATCAGTAATTAATTCCGCTCGCTTAATTGGATCATTTTTAGTTTGTTCTAATAAGAGTTTTGCCTTAAAAAGGATAAAATCTGTTGCAGATTCATCTATATACTCCTTAAAAGCTGCTGCTCCTACTCTTTTCAGGTAAGAATCGGGGTCTTCGCCTGTTGGCAATAAGACTACTCGTACATTCATCCCTTGCTCCAAGACCATATCTAATCCACGTGTAGCGGCTTTGATACCAGCTGCATCCCCATCATATAATATAGTAATATTAGGTGCATAACGTTTGACCAACTGAATCTGCCCAATAGTCAGAGCTGTTCCAGAAGATGCCACTACATTTTCGATGCCTGATTGGTGCAAAGAAATAACATCGGTATAACCTTCTACCAAATAGCATTCGTCTGCTTTAACAATAGCTTTTCGGGCAAAATAAATACCATATAAAGATTTACTTTTATTATAAATATCCGATTCTGGAGTATTTAGGTATTTAGGTTGTTTTTTATCACTGGTCAAGATACGCCCGCCAAAACCAATCACCTTTCCAGATAGGTTGTGAATAGGAAACATAACACGATTTCGGAAAAAATCTTTATCGTATTTTGTGGCTAAGCCTGCCTTTTTAAGATACTGCAATTCGTATCCCTTCTTGAGGGCTAATTTCGTAAAATCACTATTTTGCCCATTAGCAAAGCCTAAACCAAATTTGCGTACTGTCTCTTCCCGAAATCCACGTTCCTTGAAATAACTTAACCCTACACTTCGCCCATAATCATTCTCAAACAATAATGTCTGATAATGCGTTTGTGCAAAATCACTAACTACATATAAGTTATCAGCTAATTGTAACTGTGCCTTATATTCCTCAGAGATTTTTTCCTCTTCTATATGTATTCCATATTTTTTGGCCAGATAACGCATAGCTTCTGGGTAAGAGAGCTGTTCATGAGCCATTATGAAGTTGACAGGGTTCCCCCCTTCGCTACAACCAAAGCACTTATATATGTTTTTGGCTGGAGAAACAGTAAAGGATGGTGTCTTTTCGTGATGAAAAGGACAAAGCCCAATATAGTTTATCCCTCTTCGGGTGAGCTTGACAAAATCTTCAACGACATCTTTGACTTTTGCCGTTTCGAATATCTCTTGTATGGTTTTTGGTGGAATCATTATTACAAAAATACAAAGTTATATGAACTAGTCCTTACTAATCGACAAATTAAATTAACTAAAAACTTCGTTATTTATGACAAGCAAAAACAGCCAAAAAAAAACATTATTTTTTTGAAAGTGATGGTCGTTTTTTCTGTTTATGGCATAGTAATTGCTCCCTATAAGAATAAAAAAGATAAAGGTTTTAATTGGGTGTTCTTATAGTGTGGGCTTCGCTTTCTCAATCAGAAAGCGGAGCTTTTTTTATTTATAAAACAGGATCTTGATCCTTCACTTCTAGATCTGTAGACTCGTCATAACCAGTATTTTCACCATTATATTGTCGTTTATTGATCCAACCTAAAGTCAGTGGCATTAGCAAAAGTGCTATTAGAATCCCTCCAAAAAGGCCTAAGGGAGATTTAAACAAATAAAACCCTCCTCCTCCAAGCAGTCCAAAAAGGACTAAGATTACTAAAGTTGTTTTCATAAATTTTTTTTGACTAAATTTTGATTTAATTTTAAATCCCTATTTCTTTTATCAAATACTACCTTTACCTTTGTAAAACAATTTTCAAACATTGTAACTTTAGTTATCGTTCATTCATCTCTAATAACACAATTTATTTAAGCACTATGCAGAATAATATCCACTTATCTGAAATTAAACTTTCTCAATTAATTCTTCATCGCATTGGTAACAAAAATGAGGATGAAGGTGTCCGAATAGCAAAAAGTCTTTTTGATTTAAAAGATGATATGCGAGGGATATTGTTAGAATATTTCTTAAGTGGATTTAAACTAGAAGAGGCTTATAAGTTCGATCATGAAACGGACTTGAGTATGAATGAGATTTATACATACTGTCAATATATTTTTGATGATAAGGAGCAGTTTTATGATCAATCTGTCAATATCCTAAAACACCTCTATGAGAAATCTACACACAACAAAATCAAAGGTGGTGAACTCTATGTTTCTTACTTTGAAGATTGTGTAGTAGATGATGAGTTGGTTACTGCTATTGGCATATTCAAAGCTGAAAATAAAGATACTTACCTAAAATTGAAGCTGGATGAGGAAGAGGAATGGACTCTAGTCTATGAAGAAGGCACTAATATTAGTAAATTAGATAAGGGTTGCATCATCTTTAATATATATGGTGAAGATGGCTATAGAACAGTTACGGTTGATCTCAAAAGTAGCGATGCCAAATATTGGAGAGACGAGTTTTTGATGTTGACCCAAATACAGGATGATAATTTCCATACCAAGACCTATTTGGATATGTGTAAAAAGTTTGGGAAACAGGCTTTTGAAGAAGAAGATAAAAATGAGCAGGTTAACTTTCTAAATAAATCTTTGGACTATTTCAACCGCAAGGAAGAGTTTAGTATAGAGGAGTTTAAGGAAGAGGTATTTGAGGAGAATGTTGAACAAGCTCAAATGTTTGAAAACTACAAATCGGATTACCAAGAACGCCAAAGTATAGCAGAAGAAGATAACTTTTTCATCTCTCAACCTACCGTAAAAAAGGCTAAGCGTAGTTTCCGAAATGCGATTCAATTAGACACTCAGATGGAGATCAAAATCCATAGTGCACAAGCACAAGAAGAAGGGCACTTAGAGCGTGGTTATGATGAAGACAAAAAAATGAACTACTATAAGGTCTATTTCAATACAGAAAAATAATTCCTTTGTGAATGCGATTTTCATATAAACTGGCGCTCTTAATAAACATCTGCTTATTGGGGGCTTGCCACTCTAATAGCAATACTCCACCTTTTGAGCAAAATGGGCAAAAAGATAGTGCTAAGCTCCTGAATTTAATAGATTCATTACCTCTACCTCAAGAGCCCATTTTAGGCTACTTGACAATTACTACACCTGTTCTAAAAATTAGGAAAGAACACAATACACAAAGCCATATTGTTGATCGTATCTATGAAGGAGATAGTTGTAACATTTTAGAGAAAGGAGAATGCCGTACACCTATAGATGGGCATTTAGACTATTGGTATAGAATCCATCATAAAGGATCAGAAGGTTGGATATATGGAGGTTACACTTCTATTGCACAACAAAAACCAAGTTATACAGAAGCTAGTTTCCATGCTATTATAGACTCTATCCCTAATGTCAAACTCCCCCTGAAATGGAGTAAATATAGCTATGAAGCACCTGATCTTGATGTTGGAATAGTTGCTCAATATCTAAAATCTACAGTTGACGAATGTCAGGAGCTTTGGGGTATGACTGTCTGGCGATTTGCAGGAAAAATTCCTTTCACTAAAGATATTCACATAATACTTTATATTCGAGGTACTGGGGTTGACTGTAATGTATATTTAGGCACCTATACCCCAGATGGTCGAATAATAGCAAAACTTGACTTAGCCTATATTCCAGCTGAAGTACTAGCAGCCTATGATGATTTTAGAATAGACCAAAATTTTAATATTATTATCACTAAGCCTCAGTTTGATAATAATAACTCAGTAGCTGATATACATACTGAAAAGTACAGTATTTTACCCAATGGAAAAATCCAAAAACAATAAGTCTCTTTGTAGTGTTTCTTATTCTATTAATAGTCCGCATGTTTTTAACTTGATCAAGTTAAAAACAGCAGTGTAATACACTATTTAGTACTATAATTCACTCCTTAAAACTAACGTTATGCAATCTGGACGGAGATATGGCCTATTCCAAACCCTATTTTGGGCAAAAAAATCTATACTATTCTTTATTCTATTCGACTCTGCCTTAGTCTGCCTTTACTATTTTTTTGAATTTGACTGGTTAGTAATTCCTTGGCAACCCATTTCGCTTATTGGTATAGCAGTAGCATTCTATTTAGGTTTCAAAAATAATTCTTCTTACGAACGTCTTTGGGAAGGTCGAAAAATATGGGGTGGTATTGTCAATACTTCTCGGTCTTTTACTGTTATGGCTAGAGATTTTGTCAACAACCAAGAAGCAAAAGAAACTCAAAGTGAAGAGAATCTCCAAAAAATCCGAAAATCCTTAGTTCACCGACATGTAGCTTGGCTAAAAGCACTAGAGCTTCAACTCCGAAAATTAAAACCATGGGAGCATAACAATAAAAGTGACAATCACTTTAGAAAACTATTAGATATCGACTATAAGGAAGAACGATTTGAACAACTAAAACCCTATCTATCAGAAGAAGAATATGCTTATATTATGAGCAAGGGAAATAGAGCTTCTCACTTACTTAGTGTCCAATCTAAAGAGCTAATGAGACTTCGACAGGAAGGTATTATAGAGCATTTTAGGCATTTAGAAATGCAAGCATTAATCACGGAACTATACACGCTAGAGGGGAAAGCTGAGCGCATCAAGAACTTTCCTTTTCCACGTCAGTATGCAACTGTCAACTATTTTTTCACAGTAGTATTCATCCTCTTATTGCCTTTAGGAATGTTGAGTGTTTTTGCTAATCTAGAACCCTCCTATCTTATTTGGTTTACCATTCCATTTGCTGTAATTGGTTCTTGGGTGTTTTGGACAATGGAAATGATTGGAGATTATAGTGAGAATCCATTTGAAGGACTATACAACGATGTTCCAATTTCCTCTATGGCGAGGGGTATTGAGATAGACATTCGTCAAATGCTAGACGAGATAGATATTCCAGCACCTTGGAAACCTGCTGCAGAAACGGGGTTTGACATTACTTTATAAAATAAAAAAAGCCAAGAAGGCCGAATCTTCTTGGCTTTTACTCAAAACTCTAACAAACTAACATAACCTCTTAAACAGTGTATATATATAAGGTCTAGGTGAGCCTCCTGGATTGATATAAGTATATTCAAACGACTCCACCAATTCAAAATCTTTACCTAACTTCTCTTCTAACAGTTCTTTAGTGTATTGCTGAATAGGCAGCCCACTACATTTTTCAGCTCCACCTTCTCTAAACGTAGCAATTATAGCATAACCTCCTATTTTCACTAACTGGTTTAGCAACTGAAAATAATTTTGTCGCTCCTCTTCTTTCAAGAAAAAATGCAAAACAGCCCTATCGTGCCAAACATCGACAGACTCTAGACTAGACAACTTTTGAGGTTGAGTCAAATCATCAACCACCCAAGTCACTTCCTTCTGCTTTTCTCCCAAACGTTTTTTCAACTGCTCCAAAGCAATAGCACTTATATCACTAGCTATAATATTCTGATAGCCTTTCTCTAGCAAAAGATCTATAAAAGTAGAGGCACCTACTCCTACATTCAAGATTTGAGCAGCTTTGTCTATGTTAGCTTTGTCTATTAGTTTCATAGACTGGTCAGCCACTGACTCATACCAACCCAATTTATTGACAGCAGTTCGATCATAAACACTCTCCCAATGCACCTTACTGTCAGCCTTATTCTTTATTTTGTTTTCCATATTAAATTTCAAATTAACTAACCTAAGTTATTTTTTCTATTCTAGAATTTTAATAGAATTGTTAAGCCAAGGAATTTTTTTTAAAAAATATCCACTATACATATAAGATATGAATAATCCTATATATTGTTTTAGACTAGATTGTATATTGTTTTTTGTGCTATTCATTTTATACAGTTCTTCTAGTGTTGCTCAAAAAAAAAGAGGTTTATCTATGACTCTAAAATTTTATGCCCATAGTAATTCCTCAAGCAGTTTTGGAGAAATAGAATACTCCTTAGTCTCTAAAGAATTAAATATACAAGAAAGCGATACTGTTACCTTTTATGATCAAAGTGTAACTATAAAAGACCTAATTGTAACATACAAGTTCACTGCAAGTCTATCACCTAATCAGACGATTATAGTTCGAGGATATGTAGGTTTGGAAAAAAAGGGGAAATACTGGGGTAAACGAAATATTTCTGGAGCATATACATTTGAAACCATCAAAATTTGGAAAGGTTTTCCTAAAAGAAAGCGCTTTAAAGTAGGTGGATTTCTTCCATATTTCATAAGAGAACGTATGGCAAACTATGTCAAAGTAGATTTATGGTTAAAAAATATGACTCCTTATTAAATTACTAATGTGGTAATTTTTCTCTTAATGCTCCATAAACTAATGTTCCCAACAAGGCGCTAATTACCACTACGATCAAAATCCACGTTCCCTGTCCTATCAGCGCATACAATGGACCAGGACAAGCACCAGTCATAGCCCAACCTAACCCAAAGATTGTTCCTCCTATCAAATAACGAGGAATACTCATCGACTTAGGATGCAAGGGCACCTTTGTGCCTTTTAGTGTCTTTAGATGTTTCTTTTTGATAATAGCAACCAATATAGCTCCTAAAACTACGGCAACTCCTATTATTCCAAACATATGGAAACTCTCAAAGCGAAACATTTCGTGAATTCGGTACCAAGAAGCTGCCTCTGATTTGATCATCGTAACACCAAATAAAGTACCTAGTACTAAGTATTTTAATCCTTTCATTTTTTGGTTTATTCTCTTAATAGCCCATACATCCCCTAACAAACTGATAATCAAACTTTATTCGAGCAAATCTAAACTTATATACATTTTTGATAATCAATTCATTAGAAAAGCTTAACAGACTAATGTTCTCTAATAATTCTCAATACTACAATTGCAGTATAACAGGCAATAACAAGTGAGTCATGATAATACCGCCTATAAAAAATCCAACTACTGCAATCAGCGATGGTAATTGTAGATTTGCGAGCCCGCTTATTGCATGTCCTGATGTACAGCCACCTGCATAGCGGGCCCCAAATCCTATCATAAAACCACCTATGATAATAAGTACAAAACCTCTAACTGTATATAATTGGTCAAAAGTAAACAAGTTGCTAGGCACAAAACTATCAGTATAAACAGTAGGCACAGCTACTCCCATATTCTTCAAGTTATCCACTGTAGATACAGAAAGATCTACTGGCTCAGAGCTTGATAAAAATGTGGAAGCTAAAACTCCACCAAATACCACCCCTAGCATAAATATCAAATTCCACTTTTGAGTAGACCAATCAAAATCAAAAAATTTAATCTTCTTACCAGCACCTCCTATCGCACACATAGTCCGCATGGTAGCTGACATTCCAAAGCTTTTTTCCAAAAACAATAAGGTCACCATTACTCCTGCCAACAATATCCCTGACACTGACCAATGCCAAGGCTGACTCAACCATTCCAACATAACTTATTAATATATATAATTATTTACATATTTTCATATCTAAAGAACTAAAGAAGAGCACTTTGAGTGTACTCTCCTCTTTTCTAACTATTTACTATAACAATGTTGAAGGACAAACATATTCTGTTCTAGCCATTTTGGTTTCTGCTACAATAGCTTTGAAACCACCTTTTACCTCTACTAAATTGTCAAACCCTCTAGCTTTTAGGATAGAAGAAGCTATCATAGAGCGATAACCTCCTGCACAATGCAAGTAGTATTTTGTGTCCTTATTGATTTCATCCATGTTACTATTGATAAAATCCAATGGAAAGTTCTTAGCCTCAGTCAAATGTTCTGCATCAAACTCTGATTTTTTACGAACATCTAATATATTCAATGTAGAAGAATTCTCTCTAGCTTCAAACTCTTCTGGAGTAATAGATTCAATTTCATCTACTTCTTTACCAGCAGCTTTCCAAGCATCCATTCCCCCTTCTAAATATCCATATATATTATCATAACCTACTCTTGCCAAACGCATGATCACCTCATCTGCTCTACCTTCATCAGCAACCAAAATAATAGGCTGTTTGATGTCTACAATCAAGGCTCCAACCCAAGGAGCAAAACCACCATCAATACCTATATTGATAGAATTAGGAATAAATCCATTTTTGAAAGTTTGTGGTGCACGAGTGTCCAATACTAACGCTTCTACTTGATTAGCTACTTCCTCAAATTTAGCTGGATCTAAGGCTACATTTCCTTTAGCCATTACATCATCAAAACTGGTATATCCCATTTTGTTCATCACTGCATTTTTAGGGAAGTATTGAGGAGGATCTACCAAACCAGTAGTTACCTCTTCCACAAACTCTTCTTTAGTCATATCAGCTCTCAATGCATAGTTGAACTGTTTTTGATGTCCTAGAGTAGCAAAGGTTTCTTTGCTCATTTTTTTGCCACAAGCAGAGCCTGCACCATGACCAGGATATACAATAACTTCATCAGCCAAAGGCATAATTTTATTACGCAAAGAATCATATAAATAACCTGCCAAATCAGCTCTTGTCAAATCTGTTTTTATCGCTAAATCTGGGCGACCAACATCTCCTATAAATAAAGTATCCCCTGTGAAAATTGCATGATCTTTACCATCTGCATCTTTCAATAAAAAAGTAGTAGACTCCATAGTATGTCCTGGTGTGTGCAATACAACCAAAGTCAAATCTCCTACTTTCAATTCTTCTCCATCAGTAGCTATATGCACATCATAATTAGGTTGAGCAGTTGGGCCAAAAACGATAGTTCCGCCTGTTTTAGCTGCTAAGTCGATATGTCCTGAAACAAAATCAGCATGAAAATGTGTCTCTAATATATATTTGATTTTTGCGCCATCTTTTTCTGCACGCTCGATATAAGGAGCAGATTCTCTCAATGGATCAATAACTACTGCTTCTCCTTTGCTTTCTATATAATACGCTGCCTCCGCAAGGCACCCAGTATAAATTTGTTCTATTTTCATGATTTTATTATTTTTTTTTTAAACTTAGTTAAACCGTTCTATTCTATTTTAATTCTAACACAAATCTACGCCCCTTGGATTAAGTAGAAAGTGATAAAAATCACATTTAGCATTCTTTTATTAAAAAAAATTGAAATCCAAACTAAACTGTACTTGCTGAGGCCAACCAATTTTCTATGCTTCTCCCTTGTACAGACACATACTCTAAGTTATTCTTTTTCAGAATATTTATAATATTATCTTTAGCAGCTAGCAAAATCATTTCAATGTTTTTAGATTGAGCCAAAACACTTACCTCTTCTAATACATAGGCTGCTGTAGAATCTATATAATTAATTCCACTAGCATCCAAAACAAGCTGTTTCAAGTCTGATTTTTCTTCCAATAACTGCTCTACTTTGTCCTGAAAAAGTTCTGAATTGACATAACAAAGCTGTTCATCAAACCTTAATACAATAGTTTGGCCTCCATTCAATTCAGAATATTCTTTTTGATACAATCTTGTTTCTCCATTTTTATATTCAATATCAGGATAACCTATTCTATACATCATTAACATAATAGACAATAACACCCCTACCAAAATCCCCAACTGTATTCCGATAGTCAATGTGGCAACAAAAGTAACCAGCCAGACTAAGAAGTCTTGCCTGTCATTACCCCACAGTTTTTTAGGTTCCTTTATATTTATCAGTTTGAATACTGCTACCATAATGATAGAAGCCAAAACAGCCTTAGGTAAGAAATAAAACCAACTTGTCAGAAACATTAAAGTCAGTATTACAAATAAGGCACTGATAATAGCAGCCATATTAGTTTTTGCTCCAGATTGATCGTTTACTGCACTTCTCGAAAATCCTCCTGTAGTTGGAAAAGACTGAAACATAGCACCAACTATATTACCTGCTCCTAAGGCTAATAACTCCTGATTAGGAACAATTTTATAATCCTTGTGGCGAGCTTGAATGGCTTTTCCCACAGCGATAGCTTCCATAAATGCTACAATAGCTATAGTAAAAGCACTTCCCATTAACTTCTGCATCATATCCCAATCTAAATTAGGAATACCAAATACAGGTAGTCCACTTGGGATATCTTCCACAATCTTGACTTGATATTCATGTAGTCCTAATCCCCAAACTAAGAGAATTCCCATTACCACTACCACTAAAGGTGCAGGAATAGAAGGCAGCCATTTTTTGAACCCTAATATAATTAGGATACCCAATACCCCTACCCATAATGAGTGTACATTCGTACTACCTATTTCACTCAAGTTGAACCAAACGATCTCATAAAAATATTGACTACCAGGTATGTCTACCCCCAAAAGGTGCTTGAGTTGACTAAATCCAATAATTAGGGCTGCAGCAGAGGTAAACCCTCCAATAACAGGTCTGGAAAGAAAATTAACTAAAAAGCCTAGGCGCAATATTCCCATAGCTACCTGAATGACACCGACCATTAAGGCCAGCAAAATAGCTATAGCAACATATTCATCGCTTTCAGCTTGTGCAAATTGACTTACAGCTACAGCAGTTAGCAAAGAATCCATTGCCACAGGTCCTACTCCCAACTGGCGAGAAGTCCCCATCAAAGCATAGACTAACTGAGGAAAAATTGCTGCATAGAGTCCATATATAGGTGGCACCCCAGCCAACATAGCATAGGCCATCCCTTGCGGAATGAGCATAATACCTACAGTAAGTCCTGCAGATAAATCACCTTTAAATAATTTTGCATTGTAGTTGGGCAGCCATTTTAGAATGGGGAATAATTGCTTAATGTCCATTTTCGTTCTTTCGTTCTTTACTAATAATAAGACTGTTTGCCATTAAGTTGTTCAAAAAGGAATGGTCAAAGATTATTTTGAACTCTCTCTTCTAAAACAAGTTTAATGCTGAAATAGCTACATATAAACAGTCAACTTACTTTTTAATACTTACTTCGATGCAAAAATAAAGGCTTCTTAGGTAAAACCTAGTGATGTTTATCACTAAAGAAATAGCTCATGATTTTTAACCATGAGCTATTTATATACTTTTGGAGTTATCAAGAATATGCTGAAAAGTTATTTTGCAATAATTTCAATTTTATTTCTGCCTAGCTTGATTTGTCCGTCTTTCTCTAATTTTTTAAGTAGTCTAGAAATAGCTTCTCTAGCACTGTTCAATTCATTTGCAATTTGTTGGTGTGTGATATTAAAGACTGTTTTACCTGTAGATTTTGCTTTATCTTGTAAATATTGCCACAAGCGTTCGTCCATTTTTTTGAATGCAATAATATCGATAGTATGCAACAGTTCTTCAAAACGACGACTGTATGAACGCATCACAAAGTTTTTCCAGCCATCATACTTATCCATCCAAACATCCATATACTTGATCGGTACAGAAAACATTTCGATATCTTCTTCTACTTCTGCACGTATAGTACTTTGTTTATTAAGCATACAACAAGTAAAAGACATTGGACAAGTATCTCCTTTTCCTAAAAAATATAATAGAATTTCGTGACCATCTTCATCCTGACGCATAACTTTGATCACTCCACTAATTAGCATGGGAATAGCCTTAATGTATTGGTTATAATCCATTAATACATCTCCTGCTTTTAGTGTTTTGTATTCACCATGCTCTAATATTTCTTCTTGCAAACCTTTTTCTACAATCTCAGGAAAACATCTTCCTATTTTTCGCTCTAACCCTACTATATCCATTGCTATTTTTTAAATTCTCTATAAACTGTATTAAGCACTCCAAATATATAAAAAACTACTCAAATTCTGCACAAGAATTATTGATCAATACTGCACTATAAGGTGTTTAATTGTTAAATACAACCATTCTCTGAGACTCCTACCAATTCTTAAAATTCACCTTTTCCTTTAACAAAAAGGTTAAGAGCTGTTAGAATGCTTTTTTGATATGGTATTCTAAAAAGGAATGTGTACATTTGTTTTTCAGTAAATAGAACACCTATCAGGGCCAGATTTTCATTCAATGACGATATTAGATAAATACATATTAAAACGCTATTTAGGTAGCTTCTTTTTCATCATACTTCTATTTTCGATGCTTTCGGTTGTTGTCGATTTCTCAGAAAAGGTAGAAGATTTTATAGAAGATGATGGTCCTACTCGTTATCAAGTAGTGGTTGAGTATTATGTCAATTTTATTCCTTTTATCAACAGCTTACTCTTCCCTTTGTACAACTTGATAGCAGTTGTCTTTTTCACATCTAGGTTGGCCAATAATTCAGAGTTTATCGCAATGATAGGCAATGGAGTAAGTTTTTATCGTATACTAGTTCCCTATCTAATGGGTGCATGTATCATTGCAGGCATGCATTATTATGGCAATCACTACCTATTCCCTAAATCGAATAAAACAAGGGTTGCCTTTGAGAATAAATTTATATGGAAACATAATTTTGATGGCCCAACAGAGAATATTCATCTCTTACTCTCTCCTTATGAAGAGGTTTATATGCAATATTTCAATAGGCATGACACTATGGGGCATCAACTCTGTTGGATTCATTATGATAGTACTAAACTTAAACGACCTACTACTCTTTTTGCTCGACACATAAAACTAATAGAAGCTCCTAATAAGTGGAGAATTACAGGCTATCGCATCCGAGAAATAGATGGAATGGATGAAGATTTAGTGGTTAGTGATCCTCAAGCCTATATGGATACAGTTCTTAGTTTTGGTATTGATGATCTTATCCGACGAGACAATCTTCGAGAAGCGATGACTACCAATGAGCTGATTAGCTATATCAATAAAGAAAAAGCTAGAGGTTCGGGGGCTACAATGCGGTTTGAGGTAGAACGATATCGGAGAAGCGCTGATCCTTTTACTATTTTGGTACTAACTATTATAGGCCTCTCTATTGCCTCTCGCAAAATGCGTGGAGGTATGGCTTGGCATTTAGTGATAGGTATTCTTATCAGTGGTTTATATATTTTTATGACCAAGTTTTCTACAACCTTTTCTACTAATGGAGGGCTACCTCCTGTTATTGGTGTTTGGATTCCTAACATCATTTTCTCTATTATTGCATTACTCATGTTGACGCGAGCACAAAAATAGGCTTTCAATAGTAATGTTTTCCAAATAAGCTATTGGATATAAGTATTATATAACACTTTAAATTTAAGCGTTATGAATTTCAAATTCGTGCAAACATGAACAATGTTTTGGGGACACGTTATGTGTCAGGAACTACAGACTTCTATGCTGATAATATGAGCTATGAGGATATCCTCAAAAATGCTCGTGGCTTTTATGGCTTTGGGCGTACTTGAAATATTGGTGTTCGTATGGATTTCTAATCACATAGGTTCATGAATTACACTAAGCTGCTTTGTCTTTGGGTTAAGTGTTTTTTTTGTTGTTTTAATTTAAAACCTGTTTTTGTTCAACAGTTCTGCCATTTTCAAAGACTATGATTGTTTTTATTTTCGTCCAATTTTCTAGCTTTATATTGCTTTCAGAAGTTAGTCTTAACAAAAACCCATCATATAATTGATAAGAGAATATTAAGAGGTTTTTTCTATTATACAACTCCTTAAAAAACTCTATATTTCCTATATACGCCTTATAAGAAAAATTCAGCCCTGGAACCCAATCAGGACAATAAACACCATAAGTAGTTTCCCTTGAGTTATGACTTCCCCTAGTTATTCTCATATTGTTATCAATACTTTTTAGAGTAGAACAAATTTCTTGACTTTTACTATCTTTTCCAGAACAGGCAATTTTCCGTGCATCTATTATAGTCCCAGTCTCACCAACAAGACGACCTACATATTTATCCACAATAGCAGAATGAACATAATTTTGCAGAAATTCAGTAATTACAATAGTATCCCCAGAATTGTTTTCTAAGATTATATCAAATGACTTAATTTTGTCATGAATAAAGGTGTTATTACTTGCCACTCTTCCTAGCATTGAGGTAGATTCTGTTATAGAATATTTAAATTCAAAATATAGTCCATCTACATTTTCTAAATTTGCATCAATACATTTTCTACCTGTGCCTATTTGTACTAAATGAATGTTTATACCTGAAAAACATATTTCTTTTGTACCAAATAAAAATTGAATTAATACAATAACAAGAAGTATACAACTCAATAAAAGTGATATTATCAAAGAATTTTTGACATATTTTTTAACCTCCATAACTAGTTATTGAATTCATCTAAATATACTAAGACTAGACAAGCCTCTTCACAAAAAAAGCCCTCTCGAAAAGATCGAGAGGGCTTCTATTTTATATTGTATTAGGTCTTATTATTATTCGCCTTTCACCAATTCTTTTACAGTAGAGAAGTCTTTACCCACCATGTGGATAAAGTACACACCACTAGGCCAGTGAGTTGTTTCTACAGAGAACTGATTGAACCCTTCTTGTACAGGAGCATTTTGAGATGTGATCAATTGACCAATTGCATCGTAAACTACGATATTCAAATCTCTATCTTGTACAGAAGTGAAGTCGATAGTTATAGCACCTTGTCTTACAGGATTAGGATAAACTTTGATTGCTTCTACATGTCCACCAACTTGTTGTAAAGAAGCTACTACAGAATGAGTATACTCAAATGTACCATCTGCGTTTATAACCTTAATACGGTAGTAGTAGTTTGTATTTGGCAATACATTGTTGTCATCAATACTATAACTTTGTTGAGATGGGCTGTTACCAACTGCATCATGAGAAGTGATTACATCAAAGTTCATATCATCAATACTACGCTCGATTTCGAAGTAGTCTACATCTTTCTCTTTAGAAGTAGTCCAATCTACTTGAATATAGTTATTGTTGATAGGAGTAGCAGACAAGTCAATGATGTCTGTCTCCAATAAGTTAGTAGAACCTGCAACACCAAACTCAGAAAATCCGCTAAAACCATTTCTATCTAAGCCAGACCAAGTAGCACCACAATCATCAGCAGTACCTATAATGGTATTATCTTTAGTAATTAGATATACATCCATAGGCTGGATTGTGTGATCTTGTGGCCAAATTTTGATCTCATAAGGACCTGCACCTCCACCTGTAATATCATTAAATACCCATTCCCCATGATCTGGAGAACCAGCAAAATAATCGATATAATAAGTACTACCTGAACAATCCCATATACTTGGAGAAGTATTATCACTACCAGCCTCAAAATGACCTGTAATAACATCATAATTATTACCTCCGGTAAAATCTAAATGCACATATTGGAAACCTCTAGAGTTATTGGTTCCTGTTGGCTCCAATCCGATATAGTATCCATAAGTACCTCCAGCTCCAGAAATAGCACGACGCATTTTACCTTCAATGTATCCTACATCAAAAGTAGAGTTATTACCACCCAAATCTACAGACTCATCAATAAAGTTTGCATCTCCTGGCGAGTTATTCATCATACCAAAGATACCATCATGAGCAGAACCATTAGCAAAAGGAATTGCACCAGTCAAACCTACATTACGTGTAATGATACGGTTATTAGCTACTGCTCCTATCTGAAAATCGACAGAGCCTTTTACATCAGCTACAAGGTTTTCACCACCAACATTACTAAATCCATCAGAGATTAGGTATACTATACCTTGACTATTCGCTAACTGTAAATGTTGAAAAGCACCATCATCACCATTAATAGCAGCTTGGCCACCACGAACAGCATAACTACCCTGTATAAATTGACGCTCTGTAGTATTCACATCACTATTCTCTAAACGCACAATACCTGTACCTCCAGTAGAACGTTGTTGGAACTGATCATCAGAGTACATGTTTCCTTGGACTTTGACATAACCGTCATTGTCCATGGATCCGCCCATCATGTGGACATCACCCCAAACATGAACTTCTGCACCATTTTGCACAGTAATCTGTGCTCCATTGTTGTACAGCTCGTTCGAATGCTGAGCTTGTGAATTTAGCCCTGAAAAGAGTAGGGCTAAACCTAAAAAGTATTTAGTAGATGTTTTAAATTTCATAAATGTTATATTTTAATTGGTTTAAGGTAAACTTAGTATAGTCAAAAATTACATATAAAAATAATAATAAAATTTTATACAGACAACTATTAACCAATATAAATTCCGACTGGTTTTAGTTAAACGATTTAGTTAAAGCTATAAACGTAAATAACACTAATAATGTGCTAGTTATCCTATTTTTTTATTGAGGCACGCTCTTTTTGTTTAAAATCTTTTCATAGCTTACTTTTGCATTTATCTTTTCATCCTTTTCATGGTCAAAAGTTGCATTAATAATCTCATCCTTAGATAATTTACCCCAATAATTGGCTCCGATGAGCAAAGTTTGTTCATCCTCGTCGCTACAAGGAGCAAAGAGCTTAATATGATAACGTTTATAGTTGTAAAAGTTATTAGTCTCGACTATTGATTTACCTCGATTATAATACTTACAAGAAAGCTTAAGATTGGTTTCGTTATTCTTAAAATTATTATTTTTGAGTATAAAGGTGGAGCGCTTACTCATTTTTTGGACCTTGACAGCATAACCATCAAAACTTGTAAAATCATTGTTTTCTATATTGATAATACCTCCTCCCAACATCCAGACAATCACCCCAGATTGTGTGCCTTTTCCTGTAAATTTTTTAAGCTTATTGTTGCTAAAAGTAGTGGTACCACCCAACATAATAGAGTTGCAATACAACATTTTATTATTGGTCACTTTAGCCATACTCGTATTCCGAACATGTAAAGGTCTATTGCAGTGTTTAAATGTACTTCTGTGTATAATAACATGAGCTTGGCGCTCTGTTTGAATGCCTGTATAAGCTTTCTCTATAGTGCAGTTAGCTATTTTAAGATTACAACCTTTGGTACGCATCAAATGTGCAGGATACTCTCCTGTTCCTTTAAAAACGCAATTTTCAAATAATGTTCCTGAGTTATCTTCTTCATTATAATCACCACAATCCTTCAAAAACAAAAAGCCATTCCAGTTTCCATCATTCAATCCGCTAAAAAGGATTTTCTTTCCACCTTTGCCTATAGCCCTCACCGTACCATTTATAATCATCTGTGTCTCTTTAGAAAAATAAACCTTTGTCCCTGGTTCAATCTCCAAAGTAGCTCCTTCATGAACAACTAAGTCTATAGTAACAACATAAGGGCTATTTGCCTTTGTCCATCGAGTATCTCGCTCTATGTGTTGACCAACATAAGTTGTAGCATAGGATGTATTGGGCAGAAGAAAACCTATTAAAGCTAACAGGCAAAATATCTTAATACATTTTTCTTGATTCATAATTTAAGTATTAGTGGGGGGATAATGACACTAATGAATTGAAATAAGCCTAGCAAAGTTAATTATATTCTTCTGAAAATCAAAAGCCTTTAACAAAATAGACAAGCTAATTCATAGATTAGAAATAGGTCTATAATTTTTCATAATACTAAACCTTGATCTAGACTATCTAAATATGGTAAAAACTTCTCAAATCCAATAGGGATTTTTCTAAAAAAAATAGATTCTTCCTTTTTTGACAAAAACTAGATAAAAACTTTCTAAAAACATTGTTTAGATTGAATGTTTTGGTACTTTTTTTGCGTTATACAGAATACAATACTATCCCACCTCAATTCCATTTTGTAATCGTTCTTATAAAACCCAAAACTATGTTAATACTAAGTTTACTTTATGCCGTTTTTTTACTCCAAATAGGAAAGTCACTCCTAGAAGAAGGAATGTATGTATACAGAGACCCTAAATTCTGGGTACACGTTATTACTATTTCTGTCATTACTGGAATGACTACTCTTTAGAGAGCTTGAAAAAGAAAGTCAATGCTTAAAGAACATCCCAATTTTTTAAGCAATACCTTCTTTGGGTAAATATACAGATCTAAGTCCGCAAAAAAGTAAAAACCCAATAGGCCCCAATAATAAGGTCAGCAACAAGCATGGCACAAGCCACCAATGTGGTATTTTCAATCGTTGTGCCTCTTTCAGCTCCCATGTTCCTACAAACAAGTCAAACACCAGATAGTGTATCCAACCTACCAACACAACTTCCTCTCTCATAAACATGCTCTTGATCGATTCAAAAGAAGTAAAATCTGCTCCACCTCCTTTCCCACTGAATACATCTATTAGGGTCAACACCAAATAAACGATAGCCAAGAGTAATGGAAAAACTTGCCAACGCAAGACTAGCCGTTCTGTCCACTTCCATGTAGGCAAAAGAATAAGCATCAACCAAGGAATCAATACTCCGTTATTGCAAATACTAAAAATTAATTCTGTGCTCATAACTCATTTTGTTTAACAACTGAAATGTTAAATATTTCCTATTTTAGCCCACTAAACTATAGATATATTTCAACAATTGAAATATATTTTATAATATGATTTAAGGACTTATCAATCTTTATTCAAATCAACACCTTCACAATAGCTTTTTTATCGACAAGATTTTTGTACACAGTTTTCAAGTATTTTATTTTCTTATTAGTCTTCTTTTGGGTTTCTTAATTCAAAAAAACTGCCTGAATACTATATACATGTGTACATCAACAACATCCTCAAAATTAGTCTTTTTAAGCCTTGTTTTTATTAGTTCAATTACAATCTACACTCAATCTTATGCACAAGATTGGGAAGAATGTAATCCTTTGACTATAGATACAAAATATTTTTATGGTGGTTGTACCATAAAGGACTTTACTTCCATTAATAATATTCATTACTTAGCCTATTATGGGCATAGCAACAATAATCCTAATGAAGAGGTAGGTATTGCCCTGATGAAGCACGAAAAAGGAACTTGGTCGGAATTGAGTTTTTTTAGTAGACGACGCAATATTAAATTAACTATAGATCCTATCAAAAACACTCCTTACCTCTGCTTTTATGGCAAATATGGAGACTTTATAGTCCAAAAATATGAAGATGGGCAATGGATAGACCTCAACTTTCCTGATTTTGCTAAATTTGAATTCTTAGGACTCAATCTAATTATAAAAGAAGGTATACTTTACCTTTCTTTTGGGGCTTGGATATCAGAAAGCCAAACAGGCTTAATCGTATTTAAATATGAGGATGATGAATGGACACAATTAGGCAACAGCATTCCTGTTCCGGAAACACTCACTAAGCACAATCTTTCTATAGACGAAACTACACCATATATAGCTTTTGTTACTCCAGAAAACGGTCCTCTTCTTAACATCAAAAAACTAGAGAATAAAGAATGGATTTCACTTCCCGAAGTTCCTAATCTCCCTCCAACCGTAGAAAATCTTAGATTGGTAGTAACAAATCAGATTCCTTACATAGCTTATAATCCTCAACTTATTGCTGAAATAACTATTTTACAGAAGTTGGTAAATGATGATTGGCAAACACCAATAACTATAGCACACAGCTTATCTTATAATGATAATCAAAATTTACTAATCCATAATCAAACGCCCATAATTTCCTATTGGGGTTATACTGATGACACTAAACACATCATTGCTCAAGTTAACAGCAACAACACAACAACACTTGGTTATTTAGATGCCCTAAAAAATTGCCATTTATCTATAGATCAAAACACGCTCTATGCTATCTACAAAGAAGAATCATCAGATCCAGAAGATTACTCTAGTTATAAACAGAAAACTACTCAAAAATTTATTCTAAAAAAATATAATTTAGAGTCTGCTACAAGCTCAACATCTAAACAAGATTTAGACAAGCAGTTTATCATTTCACCTAATCCTGTCAGAAACACTCTTCAGCTCAAGACAGCAGAAAACATCGAAACTCTCACGATTCTAAGTATCGAGGGAAAAGTATTACACTCTGTACACAATAGCAACAAAATACAAACAACACAGCTTGCTAAAGGAGTTTATTTGCTACAGATCAAGACAGCCAAAGGCAATATTCAAAAACAGTTTGTAAAACAATAAAACCACTTGCTTATGCAAATTTTTCTGATGTTGCTAGGCTTATTTTTTAGTATAAATATAGCTTCTACACAAACTGATCAAGAGGGAATTGATTGTGCCTTAGTACAGCGTACAAAAAAAACCGTTTATAAACACTATACAATAATACATCCCAATAGCTGTAAAAATCAAGAATTAGAGTTTCAATTTGAGGAAAAATATCGTCAAAAAAAAAGGTATAAAGAAGCTCTAAAACTAGAGCAACAAGATAGTACTATTGGCTTAGCCATAGAACATTGGATGGGCGTTTATTATTATGACTCTCTAAGCACCTATGGAAAAAATGCTCAAGCAAAGTTAGAACACTATCAACAAGTTATTAGAAACAATACCCAACAAAACCTAAAAGGTACTTGGCGATGGCTTTGGGAAGGTTGTCATGACTTAGGTTGTGGTTTTGGAACAACTCCGTTAACCTGTCAATGTGAGAAACAAATTATCATTACAGATAGTACACTAAACTATTACAAAAACGATAGCCTATTATATTCCTATGTTTACCAAATTTCTTTTGACTATTGGGAAACACACTCTTGGTGGGGAAAGAACTCTCCTCAACATGCAGGCAAACTAAAAATACTATTAAAAGATCGGTTCTATATTTCAACATGGGGAACATCCGATAAAATCTCCTTTTGGCCAGCTTTAGTAGCAAAAAATGATCATAGCAAACTATTTTTATCAGAATCGTCTTTTCACTATAGCGTTTTTTGGGAAAAACTAGAATAAATTTTAGTCACTAAATTTCCTTACCTCATAGCTATTTCGCTAAAAGCAGCCTTAATCAAGAGTAGATTAAGGCTGCTTTGCATTAGGTAAAACCCAGCACCTAATCCACTAATAACCAAACAACAACACACACAACTCATCTCTTTAAATTGAGTATTCCCACCTAAAAAAGGTATGCAATCTTTCAACAATTCTACTTTTTTTTAATTTAATAGATATATATTAACTAATTGTTTCATTTACTTTTATTCACTCCTAACTAATACCTCAAAATATGCTTAAACATATTACACTACTACTTATATTAATTATTACCTATAGCAACCTTAGCTTTGCTACAGATTTTTACTGGAAAGGCGGCAATGGCGACTTCAATGACCCCAATATGTGGCACACAGGCAGTTTTGGAGGCCCTACAGCTCTACAGGCCCCTATTTCTGCAGATAATGTTAATTTTACGGCTGCAGCATTCATAACTGGCCCAGATACCATTACCATCAATACTCCAGCCAATTGCCACAACTTTATTTTTGATAATGCAATCACAGCACCTAATGCACCTAGGTTAGTCTCAGGAACAGGTGTCTCACTTGATGTCTACGGCTCTATGACATTAGCTCAAAATATGGATTTTGCATTTAATGGCACACTTCGTTTTCGGTCTATAGATCCTGTGGTTGAGACCCTAACAACTAGAGGTCATAAATTTTTACTAATTCGATTAGATTTTGATGGAGCAGCAGGTACAGAGTTTCGACTGATGGATAACCTCTATGTAGATGATCCAAATGAACTAGGCAATACATTAGATGCCCAAGCAGGTACAATCTATTTATTAAGTGGTTTGCTCAATACCAATAGCAAGGAAATTCGTACTGACTTTTTTATCTCTCGCAATGGCAATGTTGATAGAGGGCTAAACTTCAGTAACAGTCGTATATATATAGCAGGACGTAGCAATGTACAACGTTCTTGGTATGTCGATTTTAATAGCTCTACAGCCAATTACAACTCATTTGATGCTACAGGTTCTCACTTACTTTTTACACAAACAACGTACAATTCTGGTTTTCAGATGGGTTATTATATGGTCTATGACTCTGTTTCTTCCCAAAACCCTCTATTATTTTATGGCACAGACACTATGAGTATTGTTACACTCAACAATGGAGGAATCTTACAACCCCACAACACCCGAATAACTATAGACACCCTTCATCTAGGAGGCAACCTTACCTTCTTTGGCTTGAGTAATGGAATGGTTGTCGATCATATTGAAATAGCTCCTTCTTGCGATTTCACAATTTTCACTCGAAACTCTTATGGAGCTTTTATTCGCAAAAAAAATCCTGGTACACTCAACCTCACCAATGTTATTCTGATAGATATAGATGGTGATATTTCTAATGGTAGCACTTACAATGCTTTTAATAGTATAGATATAGGCACCAACACTAACTGGAATTTCACCAATCCAGTACCTCGACAAATGTATTTTAGAGACGGAGGCAACAATGACTGGCATACTGCAAGCAACTGGCAAGTTTGGAATGGAGCTACATTCACCCCTGCTGGTTGTATCCCCTCTCCTGCTGATAATGTATATTTTGATAATCTCTCTTTTCCAAATGCCAACCAATTTGTAAATATTGATAGCACTGCTTATTGCAACGATATGCGTTGGCTCAACAGCATCAACCCTAATGATGAATTAAGAGTGAACACCAATGATCAACTCAATATGTTCGGAACACTCCAACTCAACAACAAAATGGCTACTGTAGGCCGTTATGGCTCTAATACTATTTTTTTGTGGGGAAACAAACCCGACTCCATTATTAGTGATGGAGTTACCTTTGAGCTGCGTACTATACGCCTGAAAAGATATGCAGATTACCACATTGCGGATAATTTCATTGCTCATAACCTGACATCAGAAGTAAACACCATGCTTCGTACAGATAATATCACGATGGATATACAAGGTAGCTTTGTTACTTCCAATCGTATTATGGACAGCACCTATGTTACCTTTTATTGTACCGAATATACTTCCTATGCCAACAATGGAGGCAGTAGTGCAACCTACACAGGCAACACTACATTCCATTTCATAAACTCTACCTATGGTCGAATGGGCAATGGTTGTATCCTGCCTAATACTATTGTAGATGTATTCAAAATTTGGAATTCAGGCACTCATGAGATTCGAGGAGATCTTACCCTCAATGCCAATAACCAATTTTATCAACACCCAACATTTACCAGCTATTTACATGTTACAGGTAGTATGGCTCTGTACAATGGTGATCTAAATATTGCACCTGGCACAGAACAAGTTATAGACGAAAAAGTATATGGAGCCAACAATGGAGGTATAGAGGTAGATGGTACACTCAACTGTATAGGCAACTGTACAGATTTTATCATTCTACGTACACAAACAGGGCAATCTACTCCATTCAAAGCTGGCGTGGCTAATATACAATATACCTTAGTTACAGGTATGGACAACAGTGGTAATCCTATTGTGAATGCAACCAACTCTGTAGATAACGGAGGTAATGTCAACTGGAATTTTGCGCCTAGTACAGGTACTACCTACTATTGGCGAGCGGATGCCAATGATGCTACTGATTTTGAAGGCCGTTGGGATAATCCAGATCATTGGACAAGCAACCCTAGCGATATTACAGGTACATTAGGAGGCTGCACACCATCTGTAGAAGATACAGTTATTTTTGATAGCCAATCTTTTTCAGTAACGAGTAATGGCTGCGAAATTCCTGAGCAGGCTTTTTGTAAAACCTTGATTTGTAGAGATAATGTACTCTTAGATGAAGCAACCAACTATAATGATAGACTCTATATTGCTGAAAGCTTCCATTTAGCACCAAATATGACCAACTATCAATACAATGGCCTTCTATTCTTTATAGGATCAGGAGATATTGATATGAATGGTAATACTACTCAAAATCGTCGAACTGTTTTTAATAACCCTACTGGTGTTTGGAACCTGCTCAATGATGTAGACTATGTAGTTAACTCTGGTTATGGTTATCTAGATTTGCTAGGAGGCACGATCAATACCAATGGTCATGATATGAATATCAATTACTTCCGATCGCTCAACTCGACCAACAATCGAGCATTAAATCTGGGGAACTCAACCATTAATGTTTCTTATACTTGGAACTTGCGAAATGGAGCCACTTTTACCATCAATCCAGGTACAAGTACTATCAATCTACAGCCTTATTCTACAAGTACAGCAACCCACTATATGGGAGATGGTTTAACCTATAATGATGTTAATTTTATAGATACCTCACACAGCTCTATAGCTGTCCGAGATAGTGCTGTTTTTAGATATGCACGGTTTTACAATACAACTTACTTATATGGTAGCAATACCTTTGATACCGTACATTTTCATGGAGGCACCTTTGTTTATTTGAGTCAGAATACTCGACAAACCCTTACAGCTCCTTATGGTGCTATTCTTATAGATAATGATGCTGGTCCAGGAAATTTTGTAAACATTGAGACCAATCCAACAGGGCAAACCTCTTATTTCTACAAAGACTATGGTCAAACCTTCTGTGTAGACTGGGTCAAAGTAAAAGAAAATGAAGCTCAAAAAGGCAATACACCTCCTCCTGCATGGACAACACAACACCCTTTCTTAAAATTCGAAACGGGTTCTAATAGTGATAATGTATCAGGAACGGCTACAGGCATTTGGGAGTTCAATCTCCCTCCTATTCTTACAGTTGTTTCAGCACATCCTGACACTGTGAATATTTGTACAGGCGGTGATACTACTTTTGTCCCTTTACAGTTGACAGGAACCTACCCTTATTCTATTATATACAACTGGACAGACATTTGGGGAGCTAGTGGTATCGACACCATAGTAGTAACTGATGATGACAATGATGTAACTACAGTGTTCAACTACAATTTAGCCTTGCATCCTTGGACAACTACAGACTACACTATAGATGTAGCTGCGCTGCGTTGTGGAGGTCGAAATTATGGTGCTCCTATAGCTCCTCTAACTTTGCATTTAGGCAAGGATGAATTGGTGAGTGTAGATCGTCAAGCTACTTGTAATCTAAATAACAATAGTGTTTGGACACACTTTTTGGATAATGTAGAGCAAAAACCAATTTTGTCTATTCTAGACTCTGTCAGTACTACTGACACAGACTCTTTGGGTTTAGTGCAAGCTCAAGCTAATTTTGATGCAACTGTAGAATATTGGAGTGGAAAGCCTTATCTCCAACGCCATTGGAAAGTAGATGCTAACAATACTACAACGGGGGGAAAAGTGCGTTTGTATTTTACGCAAGAAGAACTAGATACACTTTCGGCTTATACACCTTTTGTAGCCAGTTTGGGTAGAAGTCTGATTCCAGCCTCGGAGCTTATTTTATGGAAATTTGATAATACTATTACTGTTGGGACACCTACACAGATACCATTTACTGTTATTCCGTTGACAGGTAGAGCTGCCGATCCGTTTAGTACAACTACGGCTGTTTTAGCTATAGAGTTTGAAGTCAATAATTTTTCTGGATTCATGCTACAACCTACTGATGCTGCATTTTTGCCTATAGAATTGTTAAGTTTTGATGCTGTAGCAAATAAAAACCAAACGGTTTCCATCAACTGGACAACAGCTTTAGAGGAAGAGGTAGAATATTTTGAAGTAGAACGTACTCAAGATTTCAAAAATATAGAACCCATTGCGAAGCAAGAAGCTAAGGAGAAACAGCAGTCCTATAAAGCTATAGATGAAACCCCTTTGATTGGAGACAGTTACTATAGACTAAAAATATACGAAACAGGTAAGACTATTAGCTATTCGTCATGGGATGCTGTCAACATTGTTAGTTTTGATGATCTACAGTTGTCGCCAAATCCTGCTACAGACCAACTACAATTGCAATTAAAAGCTAAAACCAATGATTTAGCCTCTATTACTATCTACAATTCGGTAGGAATGGAAGTACAACAAGAACCTTGGAATTTAGCACCTAACAATAATAATAGAAAAGTCTTAAGCCTAAAAGGGCTAAGTTCTGGGACTTATCTACTATTGATCAAGACTCAAAACCATGTTATTAGTAAGCGCTTTATTGTGAAGTAAGACTGTATGTACATACATTAAAGGTCCCAATTCTTTAAGAGGATAAAGAGTTGGGACTTTTATATTCAATTGCTTTATTTTTATACGAGTATCTATTGGTCATCTAATATATTTTTCCTACCTTTGCACGGCGTTTTTAGAAAAAGAGTGTGAAATGAAAAAATTTAAAGTTTACTCGATTAACATTTCGAGTTTATCAGATGGCGATCATTTATTTGATTACCAAATAGATAATAAGTTTTTTGAAGAGTTTGAAAAGAGTTTAATAAAAGATAGCAATATATCGGCTAAGGTAACGCTCTCTAAATATCCAAACTTATTGAATTTATCGCTACAAGTTAGTGGTACTGTTCAAACAGCTTGTGATATTTGTGCAGAGGCATTGGATTTAGAGATAAAAGGTGAAGAAAATTTAGTGGTCAAATTTGTGGAAGAGATTCCAGAAACAGACAACCCAGAAGTTCTTTACTTAGATTTTGATGCTAGTTTTTTGAATGTAGCGGAACTGCTTTACGAATTAATTACCTTGAGTATACCTATTCGGAAAGTACACCCTATCGACGAGAACAGCAACTATACTTGCAATCCAATTGCTCTTCAATACTTAACAACAAGCGGGTCTGCAGAAGACCAAATAGAATCAGAAGAAGAATCAAGATCAAATAATCCCATGTGGGATGCTTTACAAAAATTAAAGGATAATAACAAAAACTAAATAATAATGGCACATCCTAAGAGTAAGATATCAAAACAACGCAAACGCAAACGTCGTACACATTACAAATTAGATGCACCAACGGTATCTAGTTGTCAAAACTGTGGCGCACCAAAACTAAGACACACAGTTTGTTCTGAGTGTGGTCACTACCGTGGTCGTTTGATCGTTAACAAAGAAGAGATCGAAGAAATCGCAGCAGAAGGTTTAGACTCTGTAGACGTAGAAGAGTAAGTCTTTCCTTTTGTTCTAACAATACAATAGCTCCCATCGATATAAAGATGTGGAGCTTTTTTAGTTGCTATGCTAGCAGCTCCAAACTGTATCTGTATACCATTACACCAAAACAACCATCTTATGAAAAAAATTATTCAAACAGGTAATGCTCCTGCTCCTGTAGGACCATACAACCAAGCAATTGTGGCTAACGGAATGCTTTATGCTTCAGGACAGATTGCTATAAATCCTGCTACTAATGCACTAATAGAAGGTGATATTACGGCAGAGACACAACAGGTCATGAAAAACTTAGAAGCTGTTTTAGATGCAGCCAACAGTAGTTTTGATAAAGTTGTCAAATGCTCTATTTTTATGAAAAGTATGGAAGATTATGCTGCTATCAATGCAGTTTATGCACAGTATTTTGATGAAGCTACCGCTCCAGCAAGAGAAGCAGTAGAAGTGGCTAACTTACCTAAGTATGTCAATGTAGAAATATCTTTAATGGCATTAGTATCCTAAAAAAATAAGAGCAGTACTGATAACTATTATCAATACTGCTCTTATCTATATTCGAAATTATTTTAGTATCTACAGGTCAGCTCCAGCCAATACTTTCCAACCATCTTCTCTATAAATAACTTCTATTTCTTCTCCTGTACTTGCACATTTCAAATCAAACTCATAAGCAACATCTCCAGTGCTGTATTCTATATGTGTAGCACTTTCTACAGCATAATCTGCATAATCTTCTGCTACAGCATGCTGTACTACTTTAGGAACTGTTCCTTGAGCAATTACTTTCTCTGTTAGTAGCCAATGTCCGGTCACGGTAATCTCTACCTCACACTCTTGATCATCTAGATCAAACTCTGCTTCATAAATTTTACCTGGTACTTCCCAAGACCATTCTACACTCCCCAAATCTACAGTAGGATAATGTTGTTTGAATACTCTAATAATTTCGTTTGGCACAAATAACTTTGTCATAGTGTTCTATGATTTTTTTGTATTGAGAATAAGATTGAATGTTCCCAATATAATGCTATTCTTCAAAAAATCCTACCACTCTTTTTTACGCTTCATACGCATTGCACCAAACACGACTAAGCCCAACAACAAAACACCACCTCCTATTGCTAAATATAGCATAGGAAACCCGTCGGCCAAAGCCTCTACAGGACTCATATCCCCTACTAGGATAAAAGGACTCCATAAAAATGGATGAGCTGTCAGATTATTAGAACTCTCTATAAAATCAACTTTTGCTAAATGCAAGGCCTCATCTTTAGGTTTCCCTTCTTTTAGGTGCTTATAAAATGCTTCTACTATACGATAAGTTGCTTGATCATTTACACTCCAAAGTGTTGTAAAAATACTCTTAGCTCCTGCATAAGAAAACCCACGAGCTAAACTAATAACACCTTCAGCTTTTCGCAACTCTCCCAATCCTGTTTCACAAGCACTCAAGACTACCATATCTGCATTAAGTTCCATATTGTACAAGTCTCGCACATACAAAAACTCATTTTCTATACTATCCGGAATCTCTGTAAACGCCAGCAAAGAGTAATCTGGATTTCTATCATTAGCCATACCATGCGTAGCAAAATGGATAACCTTATACTCACTACCTTTTTCCTTAAAAGCAGCTTCTGTAGCTTCATTTCCTTTGAGCACAGTCCCAAAACCTAAAAACTCAGATATTTTTTCGACCTCTGTAGTGTTAAAAGCCAATGGAGCTAAAGCAAACCGTTCTCCACGAATCACACTCTCTGAACTCTCTCCAAACTTAGGTGCAAAAGCTAAATATTTGCCCTCCACCTCTCTATGCTGTCTATTTTTCATCTCTCTCAGCAAAGTAGCAGAATAGCAATAACTTATCATATATTCTTTGATCATATAAGCATGTCGCTTAAACTGATTAGGGTCTTCTGCTGCTTTCATCAATAATGGCTCAAAAGGCATATTACCTATAGGCCCAGCAGGAATGATAATCAACTTCTTAGGTAATGCTCCTATTGGCTCCACCAATTTTTGGTACATTGCATAAGCATTCTCTGCATATTCCTTAGCATATTTAGCATAGGTTTGCTCACTTCTATCGCTGCTATACAAGTAGTAACCATAAATACTCTTACGGAATTCAACTACATCTGCAATCAAATTAGGCATTCTACCCAATTCTATAATTTCTAAGTCTTCCGGTGTAACCTTAAATACATAAACACCTGAATCTCCTACAAAATACTCTAGAAATGCTTGATTTCCTTCCAATAACCCTTGAACATCAGCAACCTGCATAAAACTAGTACCATACTTTGCTTCGTAATACTTAGGATAATCTTTTTCTAGACGCTCCATAAACGCATCACGTTCCTGTATCTTGGCATAACGCTCTTTACTTAACTCATCTATTTTGGCTTGATCTTTCGTTTTTTGTTGATTCAACTGGAAAATTTCTTGCTCCAAATCAGATATATCCAACTCCAATTCCTCCGCTTTCTCGATCTCCTCTATTGGCAAACCAGAAGTCTTTTTTGCTTTAGCATCTTGGAAGGATTCTAATAGGGATAAGCTTCTACTTTTTTCGGCATAATAGAATGCTTTTTCGTTGTACTGCGCATCATTTGTAGCTTTGGCTAAAGCTAGGCAGATTTCGATAGCATTTTCATAAGCATCTAATGTCATATCTCCCCAACGATATTTTTGGCCAGACAATTGACT
>JAAEPD010000265.1 GCA_024222455.1 Aureispira sp. | reverse complement strand
GATATTTCTTCCTTAAAGGGCTTCAAAAACTGCATAGTTACGAATCTATCTTACGCTTCTTTAAGGAACAAAACCTCTCCCCAGAGGAGATTCAAACTTTATTTAAAACTATTAAATGACTTTTCCGAAGTTTTCAAATTATATAGATATACAGAAGAGCTGTTTACTTGATTCATATCTAAATCAGATACATTAATAGTTAGGTTGATATTGTCTCCTAAGTTAGCAGTATCTGGTGTGTTCGATATAATTTGAGGATTGGCACTACTACTAATCGTAACAGCACTAGTATAAGTAATCCCACTTGTGCTATTACAACCTCCAGACACATTATATATAATTAGGTCATAGGTGCCACAATCATAAGTTGATGGGTTGAAGGTAATAGATGCTTGTGTACTATTAAATGTATTGGGCACTAAATTATAGCCAGGAATAGTATTCCCATTGCTAGGATCTTTGAGCTCTATATACAAACTGGGCGAATTCTGTGTGAAATCAATGTCAGATGTAGTCATATTAACAGTTAGTATTTGTCCTGGTGTACCCGTATTTGGGCTAACTGTATTGATAACTGGATTGAGTGTAGATGTCACGGTTATCGCAGAAGTATATACAACAGGGGAGCCATTACAATCTGCACCATAGATTCTTAAGTCATAAGTTCCACAGGTGCTTGGAACCATAAAATCTACAGTAGTTTGAGCAGAATTAAATGGATTGGGGCTGTTGTTGTATCCATAGGTATTGGTGCCGGAGCTATTATTATATAGTTCAAAATACATGGAAGATCCTTGTGTGAAATCAATGTCTGTTCCAGATATACTAATAGTAAGAGGTTGACCTGCTGTAGCAGTATTAGGACTCACTGCGTTTATCACTGGATTGAGCGTAGAGTTGACGGTGATGGCAGAAGTATACACAACCGATGATCCGCAAGGATCTACACCATAAATCCTTAAATCATAAGTACCACAAGTGTTAGGAAGATTGAAATCTACAGTAGTTTGAGCAGAATTGAATGGATTAGGACTATTGTTGTATCCATAGGTATAAACACCTGAGCTACTATTATAGAGTTCGAAGTACATGGAGGACCCTTGTGTGAAATCAATATCTGTCCCAGATATACTAACCGTTAAGTTTTGACCTGATGTGCCTGTGTTTGGACTAACACTATTAATCACTGGATTTAGTCCAGAATTGATAGTGATTGCAGATGTATAAACTACAGGTGACCCACTACAATCAGCACCATAAATATGCAGGTCATAAGTCCCACAATAGCTAGGAAGGTTAAAATCTATAGTAGTTTGAGCAGAATTGAACGGATTAGGACTATTGTTATATCCATAAGTACTAGCCCCAAAGTTAGGATTGTACAATTGGAAATACAAGGAAGACCCTTGCGTGAAATCAATGTCTGTCCCAGATATACTAATAGTTAGTGTTTGTCCTGGTGTACCAGTATTGGGACTAACACTGTTGATTACTGGATTAGGATTGGTACCTACCACTGTTAGTGCATTAGAAATACATTCTGTACAACCTGTGTTTGATGTTGCACAAACATCATAAGTGGTGCTACAACTGTTACTGGGCACCGATAAACTAACATTGAGTGTAGAGCTAGTGGCGGAGTTGTAACTAGAAGGATAGAGCGTTTGGCCTGTAGATGAGCTATAGAAATAAACGCTGTTGCTACCCTGAGAAAAATTCATGTTAGTTCCTGATATACTTATTGGTAAGGTTTGTCCTGCATTGATAGTAGAAGGACTGATGCCCGTAAGTTGAGAACAGTTGACTGAGAAAGCGTTATTGTAGGCTAGGGTGCCATCAATAGGGTTTTGAACATAGACTGTGGCTATTCCACATACTCCACAAGGTAAATAGAAAGATGCATTCATGATGGAGTTGTTAAAAATATTGTTGACATAGCCTGGTACATAACTACCATTCACATAGGCATAGACATAAGTACTACTACCTTGTTGGAAATTGGTGTTGTTTCCAGATATAGCAACCGATAGGTTGCCTCCTTCATCAACAGGGTTTTGTGATGGTGTTACGTTTGTTATAGACTGTGCTTGTGTGAGACTGGCTCCTAAACATAGAAATAACAATAGGAAAAGATTCTTCATGTTTTCAAAAAAAGTTAATTAGGAATGATTTAATGCTGCAATTAATAACTACAGGTTGTTTAGTATTTGTAATAAAGAGTCTGATTGAGATTCTTGAATATAATTTTCATCTTTTGCTACATAAAGCACATCCAAATGAATCTGCTCTTTTAATGAACGCTTATGTTTTTGCGCATTTTGGTGGATAGAACCTTGCCATTCTTTAGATCTATTCAAACGACTTAAAATAGGGTGAATAACCTGAAAATTAGGATTCTCTTTAAGTTGGTTTGCATATGATTTTATGATAGCATCCAAGAATTGCACAAAACGTGGGTCTTGATAGTTTATAGGAACACAAGCTCCAATATATTGAACTGCTTCTGGTATATTACCTTGATTATAACTGATAGCTCCCATATTCATATTGGCATCAGGAAAATGAGGAGCCCATTCCAATACTTGTTTAAAGTAGTTTTGGGCTTGCTCCAAATTATTTAACATAAAATAAGTAGCCCCCAAATTGTTGATGGTATGCAAATGATATGGATGTAACTGTTTTGCCGTTTCAAAAGCCTCTAATGCCTGCTGGTGTTGGTTTAATAGAAAATGAGCTTCTCCTATATACCAACTCAAAGGAGTGGAGGCAGGATCAAGTTCATAAGTCCAGTTATTAGCTTGGTTTAGATACTTTAGTGCAGCAATGTATTGTTGTTGGGAGCGAGCATGAAGTGCTTGATTACAGGCACTTTCTGATTGCGCTCTTTTACCGACAAAAAATATTCCAACTGCGCTTATTCCTAACAAAATATAAACGAACCAAGAAGCACCTTTAATCTTCGGTTCTTGGTTCTTAATTGTTTGATATTCTTGCCAAATAAAAGCTATCAATAAACCACTCCAAAGTAAATGCACAGGACGTTCTTTAGGGAAATCTACAAGGCTAAAGATCATAAAGGAGAAGCCACCCAAACTACATAGTAAAGCTGCCTAGTAACTAGGATTCTTTTTGATATCATGATGACGCAAAACCTTAAAAGCTGCATAGAGGATACTTAGGAATATACTAATGTAGAATAAGCCACCCAATATGCCTATTTCGCTAAATATCCAGAGGTAATCGTTGTGGGGACGCTGAAAAAAGACTTGCCCTTGCTCAGAGCGGAGGTTTTCTATATTATATTTAGGAAAATGGATCTTCCATTGTCCTAGGCCAACACCTAGCAATGGATGATCTTTTATCATTGTTACAGAGTTTTGCCAAAGCATGAAACGCTCTTTGATGGTTTCGGTATGTTCGTTTTTAGTGTCTTCGTAGGTAAAAATGGCTTGAACTCTTTTTATAGGGCTGTTAGCTACATCAGATGAAGAACTAAAGAACCAAGTACTTCCTATTGCTAAGGCTACCAAAATAGTAGTAATTCCAATCCACTTAGGTTTTAAGATTTTGCTGCGTTGAGAAGGGGAGAACAAGACTAATATTAAACCAATAAATAAACTGCCTCCCAAGCCTATCCATGCAGCTCGACTTTGGGTGACTAAGACTAAAAATAAAACTAGTCCAACACTAACTAAGGCCAAACCTTTCCATAGTTTTTCGCTACTTTGTTGGTGAACTATAAAAGAAAAAGGAAGGCTCAAAAGTAAGCCTGTAGCCAATAAGTTTTTGTGTTCGAATGTAGAGTTGACAGTATATAGTATTTTGTCTTGCTCTAGTTTGTCTAAAATGACTAAAAACTCTGCTAAACCAATCAGACTGACAACTAATGTTGCTGCTACAGAAGCCTTCATTAAGGCTAAGTTGTGTTTAGGATTTTTTAGGAAATAACTACTGACTAAGATAATGCCTAACCAACTGAAAATTTTGAACCATTCCACCAATCCATCAGATAAGCTAAGGGTTTGGCTGAGTGAGATTCCTGCTATGAGTAGGTAGCCTATTAAGCTTACACCTAAAAAACTAGATAAAAAGACATTGGAATGTTGATGAAAAGGTTGTTCTTTTTGGATAATAAATAGCCCAAAGATAAATGCTTCTGCAAGCAATATCATCAACATGCGAGGAAGGGTAACTGCATCAATTAGGGAATGCACCATAATTAGGGGCAATCCTAATAGGCAAAGAATCCATGCCCATAAGGGAAGTTTCATTAGGCTATAATTAGGTTTTGTAACTAGCTTAAATTTAAGCTTAACAAATATAGGCTAAACGATAGATTAAATCAATCTACAGATAGCTTTTTATTAATTGATTTTAGATTAGGACTTGCCAAATTATTTTAAGTCTTATTAAATACCTACAATTTTCGTCTTAAAAATTGTAGAAGTACGATTAAAACGGTATTTTGTGATTTAGCAAACCCATGATTATAGTACATAACAAATGTATTTGTTAAATGCAATTAATTCAAACCAGTTTTGAAGCTTAGATTAGATTTCTAAGAAGATTTTTGTGTTTTAATTGTTTGTTAATCAATTGTTTTGTAAGCCTTAGTTGCTTAATGGAATAAGTGAAAAGATTATTTTTGTTTAATTAGCTAATTAACCGAATGGAAGAGACCACAAAGAATCCTTTAGTTTACCTAAATACCTTGCCCTACTTGAGTATATTACCTCTTAATGAGGCTTGCCTAGATATGTGGGCATTGACCAAGATTACAAAACAATTGCCAGTGCATTTGTTGGCTAATATATTGGGGAAGTATGACTTTGAAGTAGGAATAGATTTGTCTATTTATATTAATAATAGCAAAGAAGAAATAGAGCAAATCAGTGCTTTTCAGCAGACTTTTCAGCAGTTTGTAGAAGAAACAACTGAATTGACTATTGGGTATCCACTTTTGCTTATGGAAGATGGTAAGTTAGGTAAACCTATTGCTGCGCCTATTTTCTTATGGAAGATTAAATTAGAATTAGTAGAAGGATATTCTAATAAGTGGTTACTTTCTTATGTGAATGAAGAAGAGGGACAGTTGAATGAAGTTCTAAAAAATTATTTGGAGACCCGATTTGATTTTGATTGGGAGCAACATGTAGGTTTTATAGATACTATAGATTCTAAAAATATAGAGCATTACTGTAGCAATTTAGCCAAGCAATTGCGCTTGCCTGAGGTGGGTAGAAAACGCTTGGAACCATGCCCTTCAACACATGAAGAATTAGGAAGAAATGCACTGATCTGGTCAGGAACTATTGGTCAGTTGGCTCCTTCTTCTGATGATATAGAAAAAATACCTCCAGTGCTTAGACCAAGAGATGCAAAGCATTGGAAGACGCCTATAAGTTGCCAAGCAGCTAATCCTGAGCAAGAAAAAATGGTAGAACTGTTTTTTGCAGGAAAGCATATGGTAGTAGAAGGGCAAACACAATCAGGCAAAACGCATACTATAGCTGGATTGTTACCTACTGTTATAGCTGATGATGCTTCTGCTTTAGTGCTTAGCAATATGTCTTCTTCTTTGGATGAAATAGAGTTACATTTGCAGAATATGGGTTTGAGGGCCTCTGATATTTTGCGATTGGATGATAAAATAGCTTCCAAAGAGAAATTGATTGCTCAGTTAGAAGCTCTAGCGGAGGAAAGTAAGACTATCCCTCGATTTAATGCAGTTGGCTATGTTAATAATTTAGATAAGTATGTAGGGTATAAAAAACAATTGGCTAGTGCTTACGATGCCTTGCATCAAAAGGTGGTTGATAACAGAGATTGGACAGACATTGTAGGAGAGTTTTTGCAGTACCATCGCCAAGATAGAAAACAGTTTTTGGCAAGAGCAATTACTACAAAAGATTTTGAATTTAGCCCTATAGAGTATAAAAAAATAAGTACTCAACTCGCTGATCATGAACCTAAATTTAGAAAAGTAGGAACATTGGACCATCCAATGATGCAACTGCACAAAAAATGGTTCCTTCCAGATTTAGCTCCTAAAGCTAAGACATTAGTCAAAAAGAATTTAAAGGATTTTTATAGACGTTTGCGCAACTTGTATCACAAGTATATGCAGTTTGTAGATTGGTACACTGATGACTTGAAGTTTAGTTACCATAATTATGCAGAAGAGCTGGAAGGGCAGATCAATAAAATAGAGGAAGAAATCCGTTATTATAATGATTTGTATGGAGCTGATTTTGATAGTTTGGGGGCACTAACTAGCGCAAAACTACGCTTGTTGGGGATGTTTTCTAAGCGTTATCAAGATATTCGAGCAGCCAAAACTAAGCTCTATCAGAAGTATGAAGATTTGCAAGATACCTATCAGGTGAAAACCTATTTTGATGCTAAATTGCCTAAGGTACACCAACAGTCTAAATTGGTTGATTTAGAAAACAAGTTGGAGCAGTTTAAAGAACAGTTGCACAACTGGCGTAAGCGAGTGCCTGCTATTGTTCAGCAGCAAATACAGGAGTTATCGCCTAAAACTCCTCTAAAAGCTCATCATAAAGAAGAGTTGATTGGTTTGGAGCATTTATTAGAAAATGCATTGACTGAGTTGAACGCATCGGGATTGTTGCGCCAAGAGTTTGAGGTGGAACAACTACGCACACACACAAGAGAACCCTTTTTGCAACAAGTGCTAAGTGTTTTGAATTCTATTCAAATGACTTGGAAAGATTTTGATAGTTTTTATGACTGGCGCTTGCATTGGTATAGTATGACTGGCTTGGCTAGAAGAGTAGTAGAGGCTTTGATGAAAGTTTATCCAACCGATTGGACTACAGCCTTTAAGAGTTGGTATTTGCACAATTTACTATCTAAGCACTATACTATTGATTTACTAAATCAAAGTTGGCCAATAGAGCCTTATGTTAAGTTGCGTGATGAGCTGAAAAAACTAACTGTAGACAAGGCTAAATGGGCTTTGCAGAATCATAGGGTAGATAGTCTCAAACAACTCAAAAAAGAAAAGGATTTAGCGCTACAAAAGTGTAGAGCTATATTCCAAAATAAGACGCTAAAAGAGATTATAGATTGGTTGGGGTTAGAAACCTTGACTACATTGTTTCCTGTTATTTTGGGTGATGCTGAATTGGCAGATGAACTATTTGAACATAAAAAATCCTTGTTTGATGTTGTAATGATCGATAATGCAGATCAGCTAGATGCAGAACTAGGACAGCAATTAATCAAATTGGGGGCACAACGGTTAGCTTTAGGTGCTTTTATGGGAATTGCTGAGGATAATACAGATTTGTTAAGTACTATTGCTCAAGAAAACGCATATGCTTATAACTTTTTGGAGATAATAGAGGAGAAAGAGGAAGAACCAACTTTGGAAGAGGATTTATTCCAAGATGAGGTTTATCATTATTTGTCAGAGTATCTAGATACAGATAGATTGGAGCCTAATGCAGAGTTAAATGGTATTCATATCGATATTTTGATTCATCCTAAATCTGGTCAAGGCAAGGCGATTGCACTCATTTGTGATGGATGGATGCATATAGTAGACAAATATGACTATGACCGAGCTTATGCTAAGCAGCAAACACTAAAAGCTGCAGATTATATTATATATCCTTTGTGGTCTGTAGAATGGTGGCAAGATGCTGATAGAAGTCTTCAGAAATTGGTTGCTTATGTACTGAAAGAAGATGCTAGATAGTTACGAATTAAGAATGGTCCAATTACGAATTTTTAGACCTTTTTTATATTCATGCACCTATTTTGTTGAGAATTGCATCAATACGAGTATTGATTAGTTTGTGAAGATTTTCTGATTAATTGATTAGAACAAAAATAAACTATTAGGTATTGATAGCTACAATTTTTTAGGATATGCGTAATTATATATACATATTAGTCCTGATTTTGTTAGGGAGTAGCGGGCAACTAAAAGCTACTTGCACTTCAGGCAATTGTCGAGATGGATTTGGACATTATACATGGCCAAGTGGAGAGCGTTATGTAGGTAATTGGACTAAGGGGAATATGGAAGGACATGGCGTTTTTTATTGGAAGAGTGGACGCAAATATATAGGTGCTTGGGCTAAGAATAAGATGAATGGTCGTGGAACCATGTTTTATACTGATGGCAGAATAAAAAGTGGCTATTGGGAATCGAACCAGTTTGTACGCTTACATCGAGATGCTTACGCTTTGTCTTCCGAAAATTTGAAACATGGAGAGGCACAGCTTCAACAATTATTGCTAGATCGACCTGGAATGAAAAAGTTGGTCGAAAAAGAGGATATTGTATGGTATTGGGTTGTCCATAAATTTGCAGGAGAGGATGTGAAGAGTCCTATTTTCTGGCAAGAGCATTCTACCAAAGATTTTTTTATTCCCAATGATGTAACCGCTGCACATAGTTATCCAACCAAAAAACAGAATGGTAAAGTATGGGTAAAACAACTAGGAGATATAGAAGAGATGTGGTCAGGAGTTATTTATGAGTTGCACAATATTACTAACTACAAGGATTTTGATCAAATAGAACAAGATGTAAAATATAATAAATGCACTAAGGGTGAATATATAATGCGCTATGCTTCATTGGAGTATAAGGCTGCAAAAGCAACTGCGCAGTTTTATCAAACAATATGGAAACCTTATTGTAATACAAAAAATCTCACCACCAACCCCCAACATTGGTTTGCTTATATCCCTGATACTTTTGAGGCTTGGATTGCCCTATTTAAGGATAATACAGGCTATCCTTGGTATCCTTATGCAGGTTATTATGATCGTTTGGCAAAATCAACGATAGAGCGTTACTAAGGAGTTAAAAACTTGACTATTTAATCTGTTGATAACTAGTAGTTAATGTCTTGGTCTTGTCATAAAGTATGAAAGATTTAAAGGGAATTGAAAATAATCTTTACCTTTGTAGGTACCAATACTATTAATATTTTAAGTAATATTTTAGCTAGAGTAGGTTTTTTATCCCAAAATATACTCTTGATTGCTAAGATTTAGAAAATACTATCTATATGAAAAAATCTATGTTTACCCTATTGGGTATCTTAGGGCTATGTACTGCTATGTTAGCTCAGAATAAGGCCACTATAACTGGTTTAGTTATAGATGCGCAAACGTTAGAACCTCTTTTTGGCGCTTCTGTCAAAGTAGGAGATGGAGGAACCACAGCTGATTTTGTAGAAGGGAAATATACCATAGAGGTTGATCCTGGCACCCATACTGTAGAATATAGCTTTATTGGCTATGAACCTGTATTAAAAGAGGTGACTGTAGAGGCGGGGCAAAAACTAGATTTGAATATAACTCTAGGAGAGACGTCTACTATGTTGAATACTGCAACTATATCTACAAGTAAGTTCGAAAAGTCTTTGGGAGAAGTAACTGTCTCTTTAGATATTATTAAACCAGATTTATTGGAGAATACCAATGCCTCTGCTGTTAATGAAGCATTAGAAAAAGTACCTGGTGTAAATACTATGGGTGACCAAGTTTCTATTAGAGGTGGCGCTGGTTTTGGTAGAGGTACAGGTAGTCGTGTATTAGTATTGATGGATGATATGCCAATGATGCAAGCTGATGCAGGTATTGTGAATTGGAGAGATTTGCCTACCGAAAATGTTGCTCAGATGGAAGTACTAAAAGGAGCAGCTTCTGCTTTGTATGGTTCTTCTGCAATGAATGGTGTTATCAATATTCGTACAGCTTATCCTACTGCAAAACCAGTGACTAAAGCTAGTATCTTTGGCACATTGTATGGCGACCCTAAAGATAAAAAGGATAAGTGGTGGACAACTAAAAATATGCCTTATCAAACAGGTTTGCAGTTAGCACATCGTCAAAAATTTGGTAAGTTTGATTTGGTTGCTGGAGCTAATGCATACATGAATCAATCATTTAGAAGATCTTATAGAATGGCGGGGTCAGAGTTAGATACTACTCCTGGTTATGACCACAAGCTTCGTGTATCAGCTAATATGCGTTATCGTGTAAGTGAGAATTTAATCGTTGGATTGAACACCAACCTTAACTTTGGTCGTCAAAATATGATGTTGTTTTGGCGTGGAGCAAATCAAAAACTACAAGGAACAAAAGGCGATACTACAAAATCTCTATACGAATCTCCTGACGAACCTGCTCCTAGAGGAACCAATGCTCGTATTACTGTAGATCCTTCTGTTACTTATTATGATAAGTTTGGAAATCGTCATCGTGCACAGTTCCGTTATTATTATATTGATAATAATAATGATGCAGATAAGAGTAACTCTTCTAATATGTTTTATGGAGAGTATCAGTATCAACGTAAGTTCGAAAAACTTAAAGATTTAGAGGTTTCTGCTGGTTTTGTAGGAAGCACTATCACATCTGTAGCAGATGTATATGCAAATTCTAAATATACGCACACTAATTTTGCAGGGTATATCCAATTAGATAAAAAATTCTTTGATCGCTTGAATGTCTCTGTAGGAATGCGATATGAAATGAATATAGGGAAATACCCTGATTCTGTTTCGTTCCAAGTACCTATCTTCGGAGAAATAAAGCAAGATATATCAAATATACAAGAGGGTAGACCTGTCTTTAGAGCAGGATTGAACTATCGTATTGGTTCAGGTACATTCTTGAGAGCATCTTGGGGACAAGGATACCGCTTTCCAACTATCTTAGAAAAATTCATAACAACCAATGCTGGTGGTGTGAATATCTTACCTAATATTGAGTTAAATTCTGAGTCAGGATGGAGTGCAGAGGTAGGTGTTAAGCAAGGATTCAAGTTATCAGATTGGAAAGGTTTTGTCGATATTGCTGGTTTTTGGACAGAGTATGATAATATGATGGAATTCCAGCAAAATTTGGATTACCTGTTTTCTTATAATGTAATTAATGTTGGTTCAACTAGAATTAATGGTATAGACTGTAGCGTAGCAGGAGAAGGATCTTTATTTGGTTTGCATGCCACAATCTTAATGGGTTATACATTCTTGAATCCAAGATTTAAAGAATGGGATACCAATATTTTGAATGAAGATGGGACTGGAATGAATCCAAGAGACTATACAGTAGCACAGCAGAATTTTGCTAATACATCTAACCAAGAAGAGAATATCTTAAAATACCGTTCTCAGCACACTTTTAAGTTTGATGGACAAGTTACTTACAAAGGAATTAGCTTAGGAACAACCTTGTTGTATCAGTCTCAGATTAAGGCAATCGATGAATACTTATACACAAACTATTATTCTATTCAGAAGTTTAGAAAAGAGCATTCTAATGGCTATTTCTTGTTTAATGCACGTTTAGCTTATCAAATTAATAAGCATGCTAAAGTATCTGTATTGGCACAAAACTTATTGAACATGCAATATGTGACACAACCAGCAATGTTGGAAGCTCCTAGAAACTTTACATTGAGAGCAGATTTCACATTCTAGTATAAATAAAAGTTAGAATAGATAAAGAAACATAAGTCATCCCGAATTTTTCGAGGGTGACTTTTTTTTGAAAAGCAATAGGAATCTCATAGATTTAATATGCACAAAAAATCAGAGATTCCTATGTATTATAAGAAATTGCAAGATACAGAAAATATAAAGAAGGAG
>JAAEPD010000264.1 GCA_024222455.1 Aureispira sp. | reverse complement strand
TCCTTCTTTATATTTTCTGTATCTTGCAATTTCTTATAATACATAGGAATCTCTGATTTTTTGTGCATATTAAATCTATGAGATTCCTATTGCTTTTCAAAAAAAAGTCACCCTCGAAAAATTCGGGATGACTTATGTTTTAGAATTTATAGACTGAGCTTATTTTTTCAATAATCCAATCTCCATCAGACGTTCATCCAAGTACTCACCAGCTTTAATTGGTTCATAGTTCAATGGACGCTCTTCTGTTACACAAGAATCCAAGCAAGTCAAATCCATATCAGCACGAGGGTGCAAGAAAAAAGGAATGGAATAACGTGGCGTTCCCCATTTTTCACGAGGAGGATTTACCACACGGTGTGTAGTAGATTTTAGACGGTTATTAGTCAAACGTTGCAACATGTCACCTACGTTGATAACAAAAGCATCACCCAAAGCTTTTACAGGAATCCAATCATGTCCTAATGGACGTACTTGTAAACCACCCGCAGAAGCTCCAAATAGTAGTGTGATTAAGTTTATATCTTCATGCTCCTCTGCACGGATAGCCGATTGTGGTTCTTCTGTGATTGGAGGGTAATGAATAGCTCTCAAAATGCTATTTCCATACTCAATGTGTTTGTTGAAATACTCACGGTCTAAACCCAAAAATAGAGCGATAGCCTCTAATAATGCACTACCTGCTTTCTCAAACTCTCTGTACAATTGATTACCTAAATCGCTAAATGTAGGGTAGTCAGTTGTGTACATATTGTTAGGATAAGCATTTTCTAATGCATGTCCTTCTGGAACTTCTTGACCAATCTGGAAAAACTCTTTCAAGTCACCAAAGTCAGATTGTTTAGCATGTTCTTTACCAAAAGAAGTATAGCCTCTTTGGCCCGCACCACCAGGCACTTCATACTTAACTTTAGTTGCTTTGTCTAGAGCAAAAAACTTTTCAGCTGCAGCACTAAAAGCATTGACTTTCTCCATTGGAATACCATGATTGATAACGGAAACAAAACCAATGTCTGTGAATGCTTGACCAAGCTGTTGTACAAATTCGGCTTGTTGAGTTGCATCGCCTTTTGTGAATTGGGATAAATCTACTACTGGGATACCTGTTATTGTAGTCATTATGTTGCTTACTTTTTGGAACAAATGATAAAAAGATTTAAAACTTGCCGCAAAGTTACGAAAAGAATATTTATGGACGAAAGGATTTATGGCAATAAACCTAGTGATCTATATCATTTTTGAGTTTATATATATATACGCTTGATTTTTTGCAATTTACTGGCATATTTAGTATCTATGTGCTCAATTTTATAATCAAATTATTATACACAGTCAAGTTATGGAGAATCAAGAAGTGAGTTATAGCATTGGAGCACTATTAGGAGCTAATCTAACAGGTCAAATCAATGTAGAAGATATGGACTTTGCTCAAATGGCTAAGGGAATTGAGGATATGTTGAATAACAACGTAGAAGGAGATATAAACGAAACAATGCGTAAAGCGCAAATGTATTTACAAAAAATAGCAGCAGAAGCAGCAATGGGAGCAATAGAAAACGAACTGAAATTCATGGAAGAAAATGCAAAGAAAGAAGGCGTTATCGCTCTTCCTAGTGGTTTGCAATATGAGATTTTGACAGAAGGACATGGTAGAAAACCTCGTCGCTCTGACAAAGTAACTGTACATTATGAAGGTAAATTATTGAGCGGAAAAGTATTTGACTCTTCTATCAAAAGAGGACAACCTGCTAAGTTTCCTGTTGGTGGCTTGATCCAAGGATGGCAAGAGGCTCTTCAGATTATGCCTGAAGGTTCTAAATGGCGCCTATACATTCCTTCTAAATTGGCTTATGGCCAACGTGGAGCAGGTAATGATATTCCAGCTAATGCAACATTAATTTTTGAAATGGAATTGTTGGGTGTTGGACGTTAGGCTTAACTCAGATAATTGAAAATGTACTGATTGGAGAATTATTTTTAGTTAGTATGTTTTTTTAAGATATTAGAGGTTGTTGGAATTCTATTCTGACAACCTCTTTTTTATTATTAATATACATAACATGCAAAAAAAAGTAAAAGTATTATTGGCTTCCAAATCGCCTAGAAGACATCAGCTAATTAGTGAACTAGGTTTTGATTTTGAGATTGTCGAACAAGATATAGAAGAAACTTTTCCAGATGATATGCCTAAGGTGATTGTACCTGAATATTTGGCACAACAAAAGGCTTATGCAGTACAAGATCAACTACAGCCGAATAGTGTGATTTTGGCTTCAGATACTATCGTTTTGCTCAATGATACTATCTATCATAAACCAACAGATCATGACGATGCTGTACGGATATTGAGCGATCTTTCGGGACAGATGCACCAAGTGGTGACAGGTGTTTACTTATTGGGAAAGGATAAAGAAGTGAGTTTTTCGGAAATAGCTGATGTGTATTTTGATACCCTAACAAAAGAAGAAATTGAGTTCTATATTAAAAAATACCAACCTTTTGATAAAGCAGGTGCTTACGCTATTCAAGAGTGGATTGGCTTGGCTAAAATATTGAAAATAGAAGGAACTTATGCCAATATAATGGGCTTACCTACACATAGAGTATATCAGGAGTTGATGAAATTTTAAATGATAGTAATAAGTAGTAAGACTAAAACAAAAAAATATGATCGTAGTTACAGGAGCAGCAGGTTTTATAGGGAGTTGTTGTGTGAGTCATTTGAACCAAAAAGGTCATCATGATTTGGTGATTGTGGACGAGTTTGTATATCCAGAAAAAAATAAGAATCTAGAGGGCAAACAGTTTGTGCATCAGATAGAGCGAAATGTGTTTGTAGAATGGTTTAGAGAGAATGCTGTGGATATAGAATTTGTTTTCCATTTAGGAGCCCGAACAGATACTACCGAAAAAAATAAAGCTATATTTGATAGGCTAAATCTGAATTATTCTAAAGCTATATTTGAACTTTGCAACAAACAGCAAATCCCCTTAGTCTATGCCTCTAGTGCAGCTACTTATGGTTTGGGAGAGCATGGCTATAGCGATGATTTAAATCCTTCTATACTCAAACCACTCAACCCCTACGGCGATTCTAAAAATGATTTTGATGCTTGGGTACTTGCTCAAGAATCAGTGCCGCCATTTTGGGCTGGTCTTAAGTTTTTTAATGTTTATGGCCCTAATGAATTCCACAAAGGGCGTATGGCTTCAGTTATTTTTCATACACATCGCCAAATTGCTAAAACAGGCAAAATGAAGCTGTTTAAGTCGCATAGACCAGACTACAAAGATGGGGAGCAGAGCAGAGATTTTATCTATGTCAAAGACTTATTGAGTATCTTATATTTTCTAATGGAAAAACGTCCTGCAAGTAGTTTGTACAACGTAGGAACTGGAGGTGCACGCACTTTTTGGGACTTGGCTGCAGGCACTTTTAGGGCAATGGGCTTGGAGCCGGATATTAGTTTTATAGACACTCCTGAAGATATACGAGACACCTACCAATATTTTACAGAAGCAACTATGGATAAGTTGCGTGAAGCAGGATTTATACAGCCTTTTTATAGTTTGGAAGAGGGTATTAAAGACTATGTGCAGAATTATCTGATGGTGGATAAATATTATTAGATGAAAAGGGTTTATTACAGTTAAACTAAAAAGCAATGAACAGAAACTATTTGAATATAAGCATCACATTAGTAATTTTGTTAGCAGTTTTATTGTACTATATTACCCCTACCCAAAAAGAGCGGGTGACGAATAAACGACTAGCTAAAAAAGCTTCTTGGGAACTGTCTATAGAGGGAAGAATAGGTTGCTTTTATACAGAATTAGAAGATGTTTTAGTTATTAGGAATATTCGCCATAACGGCCTTAAGGGTATAGAAAAGGCAAGTGGCATCAAAAAATGGGAATATATTTTTGAAGTTAAAGAAGGGAATAAGGTTTTAGAGCTCGCACCTAATATTTTATGTGTTTTTGATAAAGGAAAGAACAGGATAATGCGTCTAGATCCTTTGACAGGTAAGGAACTGTGGTCTTATGATAAAGGAAGTGGTGGTTCTGAGGATACGACTTTGATTTGGGGAGACAAACATCAGATGGCTTGGGTAGAGGTTATGGATAATACCATTAAGTATATTAACAATGTTATTCTATTGGATATAGAAACAGGGGCATTGGATGCAAAATATTACTATAATTAAAAACTTCGGAAAAGTATAAAAGTAG
>JAAEPD010000263.1 GCA_024222455.1 Aureispira sp. | reverse complement strand
TCAAAAACTGCATAGTTACGAATCTATCTTACGCTTCTTTAAGGAACAAAACCTCTCCCCAGAGGAGATTCAAACTTTATTTAAAACTATTAAATGACTTTTCCGAAGTTTTCAAAAAAGAATTATTAAAACATGAACAACAACGACATAATACGCCAACTTCGATATACTTTTAGTTTTGGAGATGACAAAATGATCGAAATTTTTAGATTAGCTGAACACAAAGTTACTAGAACAGAAGTTTGTGATTGGTTAAAAAAAGATGAGAATCCTGAACAACTAGAACTCACCGATGAACAACTGGCTATTTTTCTTAATGGTTTTATTAACCTAAAAAGAGGAAAAAGGGAAGGACCTCAACCTGCTCCAGAAAAAGTGTTGACAAATAATGCCATCCTTCGCAAAATCAAAATTGCTCTAAACTTAAAAGATCATGACCTCTTAGAGTTACTTTCTTTGGTAGACATGCGTATTAGTAAACATGAGTTGAGTGCTTTTTTCAGAAAGCCTTCTCAAAAACAATATCGAGTATGTCATGATCAAATTTTACGTAAACTCTTGCATGGTATGCAGCTCGAATACCATAAGGATTAATACAGCTCTTAATGAAGTTAGTTACTAGTATAGTTTTATGCATTTTACTCTACTCTACATCTAGCAAAAGTCAGATATTGCCAACTGCCAGTCCTAGAAATTATTGCAATTTCAGTTTTACACCATCAGAGGAAGAAGCCAAATGTTTTGAGTATTTTAATGATACAGCCTCTGGCGTGAATAATATCAATGCATTTATTTTGGCCAAAATGACTGAAATGATGTATTTAGAGCGCTTAGATTATCAGATACGTTATTTACAAAATGATTGCTTTCCTGTAGACAGTATTCCTTCCTCAGATTGGTTGGTAGAAAACGCTATAGTTAATGACTCTAACTTCCAACAGGCCTTTGTAGAACGCTTTCAACATTACTTCCCTAGTCCATTAGAAACCATTGAAGAACATGAAGAGCATGGAGCTGAAGACAATGCCGATCAGCATATCCAGTTCAAATACATACAACGTACCTATACTCAAGATGCACGATTTCTGGGCTATAAATACAAGCAAGGCCTTGATCCTGAATTGATGGTAGTTTCTACTCCTGATCTAGTTTTAATCCTTTTCAGAGGCACAGATGAAGTCAAAAAACACAAATGGGCAGAATGGACAGGTACTGACTTCCGAATCAATCAGATGAATGCAGGTGGCGCTCTAGTTGGAACAAAGGTACATACAGGTTTTTGGTTAAGTTTTGATCTAATTCGAGATGAGCTAATTAGTACACTTACTGAATTTGATGCTGAACATAAAAAAGTGTGGGTAGCTGGTCATAGTTTGGGTGCAGCGCTCTCTGTACTAACTGGCGTTTATCTAAAGTCTTCTGGCTATAATGTGCAAAATGTATACGCTTATGCTTGTCCTCGCACTATTGGGAACAAGGCTTTCATAAAAAAATCTAAGGAGCTTTTGCCCAATAGAATCCAACGTTTTGAGTACTATCAAGATCCTATTACTATACTTTGGGCACCTGGATACAAATATCATTATGTTGGTCAACGTAACTGGTATGATGAAGCAGAAAAAGGCAATTACAAGTTGTACAAAGGTGTAAAAGAACGTGTTTTCATGTCTGGTGGACTCAAAAAATATCCATATATAGATAGTAGTCTAAATAAAAAGGAAAGGCGAAGAATCAAACGTAATCATGTCAATGGAATTACTTTTATAGGTATGAATATGTTTCATTATCATAATCCTCAATGGTATGTCAAAGCTGCTTATCATCAGTTGACAGCAGAAGAAAAAAAACGATTACCTTTGGTAGATGATAGTTATCCTTATCTTTATTACACCAAAAAAAATACTAAATAGCTAAAATATGCACACTCCCAATAACAAAAAACTCCACAAAACCACGATAGCCAATTGTACTCTAGACACTGCTTGGTGGAAATGGACAAGCCATGAAGGACTCAAAACCTTTTTTGGCGCAGACAACTCTATAAGACTCCGCTTAGGAGGCCCTTTTGAGATTTATTTTATGTTAGATGCACCTCTTGGGCAGCGTGGGGGTGAGGGAAATAAGGTCATTAGCTATTTACCCAAAAAGATGCTTTCTTTTACTTGGAATGCACCTCCTCATATACAAGAAGTACGCAACCATGAGCACAAAACTTGGGTTGTAGTTGAGCTTGAAGAAGTTGATAATACACAGACTAAAGTTAGCTTAAGCCATATTGGATGGTTGGATGGAGCAGCTTGGGAGGAAACTTTTGACTATTTTGATAGTGCTTGGGAACGTGTATTAGAATGGTTCAGTAATAGCTGCGAAAAAAATGCAGAATAAGCCTCATAAATATAACCTTTTAGAACATTTTTTATTCCTTCCTACTTGGCTGAATAAAAGAAAGCTCCAACAATATACAAAGGGTAAAACCATCTTAATTACAGGTGCCAGTTATGGAATTGGAGAACAATTAGCTTACCTATTAGCTCAGCAAGGCACCCATTTATTATTAGTTGCCAGAACGCAAGAAAAACTTATCGAAGTAAAAAGTAAAGTTGAACAACTAAAAGGCTACGCTAGTGTTTACCCCATTGATTTGACAGAAAATGACCAAATAGAAGAATTACTAAAAGAGCTGCCTGAAAATATAGATATCGTTGTCAGTAATGCAGGTAAATCAATCATGCGTTCTATTTACAAATCGCTAGATCGTTTCCATGATTTTCAGCGGACTATGGCGCTCAACTATTTTGGTCCTGTACAACTTCTCTTAGGCTTAATTCCAAAATTAGAGCAATCAAAAGGTCATATTATCAATACCTCAGCAGTTAATGTACTCTTAGCTCCTGCTCCCTATTGGGCAGCTTATCAGGCCTCTAAAACATCTTTTGATCAGTGGTTTCGCTGTGTTGCCCCTGAAATTAGGGCAAAAGGCATCAAAAGCAGCTCAATTTATCTCCCTTTGGTCAAAACTCGTATGATAGCTCCTACCAAAGCTTATGACAATGTACCTGCTATGTCTCCCGAACATGTTGCTAAAATTATAGCTAAAACAATTTGCACTGGCCGTAGAAAATTTGCACCTTGGTGGCTAATCTTTGGGCAATTAGGCTCTGTTATCTTCCGAACGCCATGGGAATGGATGTCAACATATTTCATAAAAAGAAAGCAAAAATAGCATGTTCCAACTGCTCAAAAAGCTATATCAAATTCGGTTATTAAGCCCAATAGGTCTATTTCGGCTATTAAGAGCTTTGTGGAATAATGGGACTAATCTAAACGCTCTTTTAGAATTTGCCGCTAAAACACATCCTAACTCTATTGCACTACAAGACGAAGAACTTGAGTTGGATTATAAAACCCTCCATCAACAATCTCAACATCTTGCACTAGCCTTAAAAATAAATTGTCAACTCGAAGCCAAACAAAAAGTTGCTATCATCTGCCGAAATCATGCTATGCTAGTACAATCTATGTTTGCAATATCCCGTCTGGGGGCTCATTTGTATTTACTCAATGTAGAAATGAATACACAACAACTGCAAGAGCTTATCCAACGCCATCAATTTGAAGTAATCATACATGATGCAGAAGTTGAAGAACTCCTGAGGCAAGTTAATTATCAAGGAACTCAAATTTCGGCATATCCAAATGGTAAAATCTCCATTCAACAGCTAATTCAAACAAGACTAAGTAGTCCTAAAAGACTAAAAAGACATAGCTCTGGCAACCTAATTATCCTAACAGGTGGCACAACAGGTACTCCCAAAGCAGCTGCTCGAAAACCCTCTGTATTCACCTTTTTAAATCCATTTTTTGCCTTATTAACACAACTCAATCTAGATCATTATAAAACAGTCTATATTCCTACTCCTATTTATCATGGTTTTGGAGTTTCCGCAGTTTTGGTTTCTATGGTTTTAGGTGCTAAAATACTAGTTCGTCAACGTTTCGACACCACAGAAGCTTGCCAGTTGATAGAGCAAGAACAAGCAGAAGTAGTTACTTTAGTACCTGTCATGCTCAAACGTATGTTGCAACAAAATCCTAAAGCATTACACAGCTTAGAAGTCATCATTGCAGGAGGCGCACCACTCTCTCCTTCCTTAGTCAAAACAAGTGCAGGTTTATTGGGGCATAAACTGGTTAATCTCTATGGTACAACAGAGGCTGGATTTTCAATTATGGCAACTCCCAATGATCTAAAAACTCAGCAAAACAGCATCGGTAAGGCTATTATGGGGGTTCGAATGAAGATTATGGGTGAAGATAATAAGGAAGTTCCGAATGGAACGGTTGGTCGAATTTGCATCAAAAATAAATGGGTAATGGCTAGTGCAAAAAATGCTTGGGTAGATACTGGTGATTGTGGCCATTTGGATAAAGATGGTTTTTGCTTTTTGAGTGGGCGTGTAGATGATATGATTGTATCGGGTGGTGAAAATGTTTATCCTATTGAGCTAGAAAATATTCTCATTCAACATCCAGCTGTGCATGAAGTTGCAGTTATTGGTATTCCAGATTCAGAATTTGGACAACGCTTGAAGGCTTTTGTAGTTCTAAAAAAAGAGCACACTCCCCAAAAAGAAGAGCTGTTTGTTTGGCTAAAAGAGCATGCTGCACGCTATCAACAACCAGCCCAAATTGAATTTAAGACAGCTCTCCCCTATACAGCTTTGGGTAAACTGAATAAAAAGATATTAGAATAGATTTTGTTTTAGAGCGTGTTTGGACTTTTCTATTTGGGCTACAAAAAAAGATCTTTTCGCCTGCAAAATAAAAGTCCAAACACACTCTAAATTTTCATTTTAAATTAGCATCTCCCATAGCCTACAAAGAATTTAAAATGCTGTTTTACATTGATTCCTTTAGCATTTTTTGCAGGACTCCACTTCGGCATATTACGAACTGTCTTAAGTAGTAATTTATCAACTTCTAAATCTCCAAAAGATTCTATCATTTTTACATTTACTGCTTGACCTTCATCATTAATCGTAAAAAGTATAACAGCTTGCTGTCCTGTTGGGGAATTTACTTTAGGAGCTTTATTCTTAATCTTATCATCTAAGAATTTGTTTAAATCGCCTTCCAAAAATTTAGCTTCTACTTTTGGATAATCAGCTGTTGTATACGGACTTACAGCAATTGAAGTGTGCATTTTTCTCTCATCTAATGTATTTGTTATTACATTTTTCTTTTTATATTTTACATCTATAACAAGATTACTGTTTAAATCTACTTTTTTTAATAAATCTTGTTGTGCTGGAGTCAACTTATTATCCAAACCTGCAATTGTAATAACCTCATCTTTAACAGTAGCTGTTATTTCTGTTGAGATATAATGTTCTAGCCAAGAACTAGGATAATTTGGATAAAAATCACTTATATATTCAGCTTGGTCTAGTATTTCCTTTTTAACTGGACGAACATCTGCTCGTTGTACCCAACAAGTTAATGCAAGTTGGCGAAACTGATTATTCATTGATGATGAAGGATAAATACCAATATTGAAATCTTGAGAAAAACTTACTGTATGAAAACATAGTACAAGCAGGAAAGAAATAATTTTTTTCATTTTTTTTGCTTTTTGATAGTCTGACTCTGCAGACTAAACTTTATAGAATATAATTGTTAATGTCAAATTCATATTCCAAAGGTAGTTTTTTATGTGAAAACACCTTGTTAGTCAGTAGTTATCGACTTGTTATTGACTTGTTAATGCTATTCATTTATCAAAAATAATAGTTAGTTTTGGGTTAATCAATCGAATATGAACAAAACCTATTTATTTATTGCTATTTCTTCTTTTGCCTTAATCATAGTTCTAGTCATTCAGGTAAACTGGATTCTTAAAAGTGCAAAAATAAAAGAAGAGTTGTTTAGTGAAAAAGCTAACATGGTTCTTTCTAAAACAACAGCAGCACTCTATGCTGATACAGAAACATGTAGAAAAATTGAAGATTCTTCAGAGAATGATCCTATCGCAATTTTAGGAGAAGAAGTCGTTCAAAAAATAGACTCCCTATTCACACATTATATGAATTTCTATAACCTACATATAGGTTATTCTTTTGTAGTCACTAGACCCACTATGTTCACAGCTACAAACATCATGGGATTTGACATGGGGTTTGACAATAATGATTACGATAGTCTTTTAGAAGAATTAGGAAATGGAAATAGAATAGAGTTAAAACGGGTGTATTTCAAAGTTTCGGAAGGAAAGGCTAACTTGTTGAAAAAAATCAATTA
>JAAEPD010000262.1 GCA_024222455.1 Aureispira sp. | reverse complement strand
TTGGCAACCAGTTTTTAAACGATAAATAACCGCTTTAACTATTCTCCAAAGAGGAACTTTTGTATTTCTTCCTCGATGAGATGTTGTTAAATGGATTAATAAGTGATTTGTTATGAACTTTTTTGATAATTTTACATAACATGTTGCAAGTCGTTTTATTGTTTGTGTAGGAACCAACAATTTAAACTTTTTGCAACATATTTTTTTTAGCTAACTTTTCTAGCTAATCATTTTTAAACAACTTCATTATATTAATGGTTACTTTTGTAGAATTACACCTAAAACAAAATAATAAAAACAGACCAAAAACTATTGATGAAAATTAAAATAGGAATCGTAGAAGATCAAGTTATTATTGCTGATACACTTATCGACACCCTAGAAGAATTAGGTTATGAAACATCTGAACCCTGTATGACATACAAACAGGCAATTGAGATGATAGAAGAAGAGACACCTGATCTTGTATTATTAGACATTCAGCTCATCGGAAAAAAATCAGGGATTGATGTCGCTGCCACAATCAATAAAGATTACAATATTCCATTTATTTTCTTAACATCTAATGCGGATGTCAGTACTGTAGACCTTGCAAAAAAGCAAAATCCGCATGCTTATCTTGTCAAACCGTTTACCAAAGACGATTTATTTACAGCAATCGAGATAGCCCTAGCTAACTTTGAAAAAGCAGGAAACAACAGAATTACTGGAAGTCCCAAAAAAGAAACTATTTTCCTGAAGAAAAAAGAAATGTACTATTCAGTCAAAATAGAAGATATTCTCTATGTCAAAAGCGATGCGGCCTATGTTGAAATCCATACATCCGAGGATCGATTTATTCAGAGAATGACCTTAGATACATTTATAGATAAAATAGATAACACTGATTTTGTTAGAACGCATAGACGTTATGTTGTCAATTCCAAAAAAATCAAAGCTATAGGTGCTTCAACGGTACTTTTAATCGATGAACAAGAAATCCCTTTGAGTAAGTCTTATAAAATGGAACTAATACAAAACTCTAATTTTCTATAATGTCTAATATAGATTCGTTCGGATAGTCCATAAAGTCTAATTCCCCAAAAGACGTAAATGATAACTTCTCAAGCAGGCTACTCATAGAGTATACCTGCTTTTTTTTTATAGCCCTTCGCCCAAACCAGCCTTTATACATATTATCTTTTTTTATACTTGACAAGAAATTTGTCATACTTGACAGAAAATAGGCGATACTTGACAGAAAGTTGCCCATAAGAACAAGATCATATACTTTTATAGTATTCCCCTCCCATAATTTTCCAAATAATAGCTACCCCCCCCGATAATATCGCTCAATTATTTATTAGGATACAACCAATGTTTATGTCAACAACTAATTACACTATTATGATTTCAAAAGAAAGACTAACAAGCAAGATTATTCTATTCTTGCTACTATGTTGTACTTATTCCATCAATGCTCAGCAAGGGGTAGGAATCAACACCGATAACTCCAATCCAGATGCATCGGCAATATTGGATGTCAAATCTACCACCCAAGGGGTACTTGTACCCCGTATGACAGAAGTACAGAAAACAGCCATCCCAGTACCAGCCACTGGCTTACTGATATACCAAACCGATGCAGCCGCAGGTTTTTGGTATTTTGATGGCTCGGCTTGGCAGCCTATTTCTGCCGCTGGCGGGGAGTTTCAAAGCATAGGAGGGCTAGTACAAAATACAACAGCTACAGCTACAGATGATTTTGTGTTCGGCTCAACATCTTTAGACGATATAGCGGGTACAGATGATGACTACAGAATGTTTTTTGATAAATCAAAGGGAGCCTTTAGAGCTGGTGTTGTTACAGGAACTCAATGGGATGATGTGAATGTGGGGCTTATCTCCACGGCAATGGGGTATGCTACCACGGCATCAGGGGACTACTCCACGGCAATGGGGTATGCTACAACGGCATCAGGGTACAACTCCATGGCAATGGGGAGAGGTACC
>JAAEPD010000261.1 GCA_024222455.1 Aureispira sp. | reverse complement strand
TGTTCGTCCTCCTGATACTAATTCAAGCGCTTGCTTTTTAAACCCTTCATCGTATTGCCGATTCACTCTTTTTTGCTTTTCTTTTTTCATATCAACACAAATTTACATTATTTTTGTGTCCCGGTTTATTCAACCATCTCAAGATTTGAAAAAACACTATATTGCAACTCTTTTAATAAACCAACTCCAACTGTAGCAAATACTGATACCCCCCAATTCTTACCAAATTTCATAAAATGTGCTCCTGCATCTCCTCCAGAATCAAAAGTACCAATCCTACCTATAATTGTAGCACCTAATCCAGATTTTGTTGTATAGTTAATATATGTTCCCAAAAAAAGATCAGAATTACCTTCATAATCAATATTTCCAAATCCTCTTGTAAAAACAGACAAATGCCCTGTTGTATCTAAAAACTTAAACCATTGGGCATTGGCAAAAACGTTTTTATTGCCCACCATAATTTCGAGGCTTTGAGAAACACCTTGTTTCTGAAAAAACAGAAAAACAAAGAAAAAGCAGCTAATAGTTTTAGAAAATCCCATTTTCATTTTTAATTTTTCCACCTAACAATAAATGCCCAAAACGCATTGAAAAATTCAGTGCTTGTAATGAATCCCAATGTTTTACTTCCTTGCCTTTTATTTCCCAAATGTCCATTACTATAAAGCCTTTGGTATCATCTCCTAGATCTTTTTCCTTTAGAGTGACATGTGCATGAAAAATAACTTTATCCCCATCTGCCATAATTTGTTTTGGACTATAGGTATAATCTGGATAAGTCTTAGTAAGCTCTTTCACATATTTCATTAAACCAGGAATCCTATCCGGAATAGCACGATTGTATTGTTTATATGATAAGTCTTTATACTTAGAAGAGATATATTCAAACTTGCGTTCATTCATTGTATTATTCATCAAATCAATTGCAAATAAGACATTATTGAGTTCTTCTTCTGACCAGTGAGGCTGAATTAATGATTCGAAAGAAACTTTCGAATCAGTTGTTAATTTTTTCATTGTATAGTACTTTTTTTTGTGGAACAATCGTTCCACATGTGGTTAAAAAAATTTTATTTTAAACTTAGCTCAATTTGTGGCATGATTCGCCCTACCGTACTTCTGATTTTTTCATTTGCCTTTACTCGAACCTGCAAGCCAAACAATACTGTCATAAGAAAACTAGCCAAAATCTCAGGATCATGCTTAGGGTTAATCGTCTTTTGCTTTTGTCCTCTTTTTATTACTTCCAAAAAGGCTTCTTCTAGATGTATTGATAAACCCAAAGAAAATGAGGCTAATTTGCTGTTGTTACCTCGCATTTCGGCGATAGTATTTGTATTTAAACACCCCCAATCATTTTGGGTTGTATGAAATTCTATAACAAAACGAAACAAATCTACAATCGACTTATAACCATCTTCTTCCTTCTTAAGCTTTCTAATCAGTAGGTTTGTAACCTTTTTTCCATATTGCTCTACTGATTTTTGGAATAACCCATCCTTATTCCCCCATGCATGATAAATGCTACTAGCAGATAAGCCTAACTCTTTTTTCAAGATAGCCATAGAGCAATGCTGAAAACCATATTTCCAAAATAGGAGCATTGCCTTATCTAATATTACTTGTTCATCAAATTTTGTTTTCATAACTGGAATGATTGTTCCACAAATGAACGTCATTTTTTCCAAAAATGCAAATTTGTAATTATTTTTTTCTAATTATCCACGTTCTAATAACAGCAAGAATCTCCCTCAAAAGCATCTTGACAAATGGGAAAGGCTACATGAAAACTATAATTTCATCACCTTTCCTACAACTTATAATTTATGTCCAAACAATAATTATCAATATAAAAATCGAAAACTGCTTAAAACCAGATTATTTCATTTTTTTAGACTTAATAGTTTATATTACCTTAATAACTACATTTCCTTTTTTGTGTCCTGTATCTACGTGTTCATGGGCATCAGCAATCTGCTCTAAGGAATACGTTTTATCAATAACAGCCTTTATCTTGCCTTTTTCTATTAACTCCTTGAAAAAAATCAGGTCCTCTGCCGTTTCACTCATTACTCCTGATACCACTTTTACCTTACTTAGAGAAGATGGCCATAAAGCTCTTAACATTCCTTTCATCCCACTTGCTGCTTCAAGTAATATACCTCCTTTTTTCAGTGCTTTTTTACAACTAGAAAAAGAACTTTTACCTACTGTTTCAAAAACAACATCATAGACATTTTCATTCTCACCAAAATCCTCTTTAGTATAATCAATAACCTTATCTGCCCCTAAAGATTTCACCAACTCAAAATTACCAGCGCTACAAACAGCAGTTACTTCTGCTCCAAAATGTTTAGCTAACTGCACCGCAGCTGTGCCAATAGATCCAGAAGCACCATAAACCAGTACCTTTTGTCCTTTTTGTATATTTGCTCTCCTAAGAAAGTACAAAGCTGTATTCCCTCCAAAAGGAACTGCTGCTGCCTCTTCATAAGTCATATTTTCTGGCTTCAAGGCTATTATGCCATCTTCGGACAAACATTTGTATTCTGCATAAGCGCCAAATCCCATACCAGTAGTTGCATAAACTTGATCACCTACTTTAAATTTTGTTACGCTCTTACCTACAGCTTCTACTTCTCCCGCCAACACATATCCTAAAATGGGTTGTCTCAACCTTCTCAATCCAAAGATCAAGCGCACAATACAAGGGTCTGCTCTTCGTAAGCGAGCATCTCCTGAAGATACAGAAGTTGCATGTATTTTTATTTGTACTTCTTTATCTTTAGGCTTAGGTTTTTCTACAGTTTGGAGTTCTAGTACCTCTGGTTTTCCGTATTTTGTGCAGATGATTGCATTCATTGTCGTATCCATTTTCTTTAATTTTAAATATTAATTAAATTCGTTGATACAAATGTAAGTGGTCTGCATAGTTCATTCGTTCGTGATTATAAATCAGAACTTCTTAGTGAAAATCAGAACTTTTCTATTCCAAGTAAATTGTGCATTTAGAGTGATTGTTTCAAATAGCGCTTAGGAGTCATTCCAGTTTCTTTTTTGAAAAAGGTATTAAAAGCTGTTTTAGAGTTAAAACCACATTCATAAGCTAATCCCAATAAGGAAAGATGTGAGTTTTCGGGCAGTTTGGCTATTTCTTTAAACCATTCTACTCTATAGTGATTGATATATGCTGAGAAATTCTCGCCCATTTTTTCATTCAGTAATTCTGATAAATTATTAGGATGAATGCTTATCATTTCAGCAAGTTGGCGAAGAGTCAAACTAGCTTGTAGAAAGGGTTTTTCTTTAGACATGCATTCTTCTAATCTAATAGAATATTCTTCAGCTACTTCAGTGTTTAAGGAGGGTTTCTTGTATTTCTTTTTTGAAAGATGCTTTACTTCTTTATCTCCAAATATTTCTTGCATCAATTCTTTAAATCGAGGTTTATCTTGAATAGGTTTAAGAAGCGGTTCCTTATACAAGTAAACCATCATTGGCAATCTAAATTGAATACCCTGCTCTATTAAGTCAAATGTGGCTGTCTCTCTCCCTAATATTGCTTGACACAAGATAAGAAAATTCATAGCTCGCCCCATCAAAGGTGTTTTAAGAGCAGCTTCTAGCCTTGCAATACCAACTTCTGTTTTTTCTAGATCTCCCAAAGCGGCATAAGCTAATGTTGTTCCACCCAACTTCACTAAATCATCACCGTCATCATCAGGTAGATTATGGAAAAATGCTAAAGCTTCCTCCTTTTTATCCATTAACAATAAGGTTTGCCCTAAATATAATGCAGATGTTACAAAATCTGGTTTTAGTTCTATTGCCTTCCTAAAAGACTCTGCTGCCTGTGCATATTTCTTTTGCCCATAAAAAATAAAGCCCTGTAAATGGTAGTTTATCTCAGAAAATGGGTCAAGTTGCAAAGCTGTTGTTATATAGCTCAGAGCTGCCTCAAACTTGCCTTCTGCCACCAACACAGAGGCCATAGTTTGATAGGGTTCTGCTAATACTCGTTTCTCTAAAGCTTTATTTATGTGCTTATAGGTGCTTGCAAAATCCCATTTTTGCAAAAAAGAAATCCAAGCTAAATTAAGCTGGCATTCTGGCAAATCTGGATCTAACTCAATTGCCTTATCCAAAAAAGGTTGACCTTTAGCAAAAGCTTCATGTGCAGGAATCAACCCTATGGTTCCTAATAAAGCATAGCCTTGATGTACAGCCAGATATGCTAAAGTAAATGTTGGACATTCATGAATAATTCCTTCTAAAATCAAAATTGCTTTATCTATTTCAGGCTTAGTCATTTTCAGTATCAAATGCCTACTCTTTAGATAAAACTTATAAACTTCGGCTGGTACTTGCAAATCCTCTACAAGCTGATCTTCTATTTCAAAATGACCAACATGCTCTCTTAGCTTATCTGCAATGAGTAGACTAATTTCATCCTGTACAGCAAAAATATTATCCATTGAGCGATCAAAAGTCTCTGACCAAAAATGAAAGTCTTCCTCTACATCAATCAACTGAGCAGTTATCCGCATCATATCCCCAGACAACCGAATACTGCCTTCTAAAATGATAGAAACATTCAGTTGCTCTCCAATTTTGGGAATAGGAATATTCTTATTTTTGAAAAAGAAAGAGGAGGTTCTAGATGTAACTTTTAGGCTTTTTATTTTGGCTAAGGCATTTATAATTTCCTCTGTCATCCCATCGCTAAAATATTCGTTTTCAACGTCAGAACTCATATTCACAAAAGGAAGTACGGCAATAGATTTAGTCTGTTTTTTCATTGAAAAAAACTTGGCCTAGTTTGATAAGAAATCAAGAATGGTTAAAAATACAATAATTTATAGATTTGATATTGATATCAGCTAGTTACATTTCATTTTTTAAGCAACTTCCTTCTTACGTCTACGGCTGCTCCACACAAAACCTCCTAACAGCAAAAACACAATAGTTCCTCCCCAAATCATCCAAGGCAAAGATACTCCTTTTCTTTGGATAGAAACAGGCTCTGTATTTCCCATCTGAATAAAAGGTGACCAAAAAGCAGGGTGGGCAGCAATGCCTTCTGCAGATTTTATGTATTGTAATTTAGCTTGGCGTAGGGCTTCGTCTTTGTCCATGCCATCAGCAAAATTGTTGTAGAGATTTTCCATAATTTTAGAAGTAGCCAAATCATTCACTTGCCAAAGTGAAACAATAAGCGCAGGCGAACCTGCATACATAAATGCTCTAGCTAACGAAGCTATTCCATTGCCTTTTTCAAATTCCCCATAGCCAGTTTCGCAAGCTGACAAAACCACTAAATCAGCATTTAATTCCATTTTAGAAATTTCATGCGCTTGCCAAAAATTAGATTCTATGCTATCATTGTCTTCAGAGAAGGCCAACGAAGAAAGCATTGGTCTTTCAGAATCTAAAATGCCATGCGTAGCAAAATGTAGAATAGCAAAATCACTTGCTTTTTCTTTTACCGTTTTTTCAGAGGCTAGTTGATCAAAAGCAAAAAAGCCTCTATATTTTTCCTGCAACAGCTCTACTTCCTTACGAGCAGCAGGTAGTGGTTTCAAAACACCTCTAAGCCATTGATCTGTAGGTAGCCGAACATCCACCATAGCAGTATCTAACTTGATATTATAATTGGCTGCAAAACCTAGAATCTGTCCATTGTTTTTAGGCTTAGGAGCCTCTACGTTTTCTTTCCACAAAGTAGCAGAGTAATTATAAGAAATTTGGTAATCAGAGACTAGATAATTCAACTGACCATAGTCTGTAAGTGCATCAGGGGCTGGCTCCATCAAAAAAGTCTCAAAAGGTAAGTGACCAAGCTCTCCATCTGTCACTATAATAAGATTCTTGATAGTTGATTTATCTGCTAAAACAGGAGCTACCAACTCTTGATAAAACCAATGAGCTTGCTCTGTATAGGTTTGATAGGACAAATACTCATCATTTTTGATCAAGGTATAGTTGCTAAGGGCACTATGGAGCTTTTTGATTCGACGAGTTAATTTTTTATTAGAAACAAAAGTTCTCTTCCATCGTATTTCTTGCTTATCTACACAGAAGATATGTACTACAGAATCACTAATCACATATTCCAATAATGCTGTATGCTTATCTAAAAGTCCTTGTATTTCTTCTACTTTGGCATCTACTTGCTCATATTTGAGTTTATGGTACTTTGGATATTGATCTTTAATTGCTTTAATAAAACTATTAATATCCTGATTGATCTGATTCAATTCGTTTAGGAGACTATCTTTTTCTGTTTTCTTGCGTTTTTCGAGTAATTTAGCTTGCAACTTACTTTGTTTTTTGAGCAGCTTTTTGTCTTTCCAAATTAAAGAGTCTGGTAAGCCCCCTAGACGATATACTGCTTCAGATTTAGTCGCTTGAAGCAAGAGAACAGATTTATTCTCATCTGCTCGCAAAAAGGCCTTGTCTATATGCTGCTCCTTATCCATAAGCTCTAAACTGTTAATAAGCAAATCATTGCTTTGAGAAAGTATCCTAAGCTTGTCTTTTTCGTTTGCAACTTGATTTCTAACCCTCCCTAACAAAGTATTAGCTAAATCAAGTACAATTAATTGTTTAGCTAAAGAGTTTTGCTGACTACTATCCTCTTTTAGCAATGAATAGGCAACCCCTAATGCCCCAACCATCTTATTAAGATGTAACGTAGAAGGATAGGAAGCCTCTTTTAGACTATCATACCAAACTTGATTAAAGTTATGTCTGATTTTAGTTTCAGAGTAGATGTTCATTGCTTGCTCAAGAAATTTCCATGCTTCAGAATAATCCCCCATACGTTGGTGTAATGCAGCCAAACTATTGAGTGAAGTAGCATAATCAGGATGATCTTTGCCTAGTGCCTTTTCTCTGATATTTTTGCTTTCAATATAGAGCGGTAACGCCAAATCATAATCCCCTTTTTTTGAATATAATTGAGCCAGATTATTGAGTGAAGTAGCAAAGTAAGGGTGGCCTTTGTCTAGCGTTTTTTCATAGATATTTTTGCTCTGGATATAGAGCGGCAGCGCCAAGTCATAATTCCCCATTTGTACATGTAATGCAGCCAAATCATTAAGAGAAATAGCGTATTCAGGATGGTTTTCTCCAAATGCCTTTTCTTGAATATTTTTGCATTGAGTATATAGAGGTAGTGCCAAATCATAATCCCCCTTACTTGTATGCAATACAGCCAAATTACTGAGCGAAAGTGCATAATGAGGATGATCTTTGCCTAACACCCTTTCTCTGATATTTTTGCTTTCAATAAATAGTGGCAGCGCCAAGTCATAATTTCCTATTCTTACAGGCATTTGAGCTAAATTATTTAGCGAAAGAGCATAGTTAGGATGGTCTTTGCCCAACGTCTTTTCTCTAATATTTTTGCCTTCAATAAATAGTGGCAATGCTAGGTCATAATTCTCCATGCGTACATATAATCCAGCTAGGTTACTGAGCGAGGTAGCAAAGTTAGGATGGTTTTTGCTCAACATTTTTTCATAGATATTTTTGCTCTGGATATAAAGCGGAAGCGCCAAGTCATAATCCCCCATTTTTTCGTGTAACCCAGCCAGATTATTGAGAGTGCTAGCAAAGTCAGGATGATCTTTGCCTAATGTCTTTTCATCGATATTTTTGGTTTCGATATAGAGTGGTAGTGCCATCTCATAATCCCCCATACGTTCGTGCAATCCAGCTAGATTATAGAGAGAAGTAGCATAGTCAGGATGGTCTTTGCCTAGTGTCTTTTCTCTGATATTTTTGCTTTCAACAAATAGTGATAGCGCCAAGTCATAATTCCCCATAAACATGTACAAGTAAGCCAGATTATTAAGAGAATTAGCGTAGTTAGGATGGTCTTTACCTAGCGTCTTTTCTCTAATGTTTTTGCTTTCAATATAGAGTGATAGTGCTAAGTCATAATTCCCCATATTTTCGTACAACCCTGCCAGACGATAGAGAGAAGTAGCATAGTCAGGATGGTCTTTGCCCAGTGTCTTTTCTCTGATGTTTTTGCTTTCGATATAGAGCGGCAACGCCAAGTCATATTTGCTCAAATCATAATGATAACTATTAGCTATAGCTTCGAGAGTATTCGCATAGTTCAAAGATTGAGGAATTGATACCTTTTGTATTGTTGCTGCTTGGTTATACAGTTCCATACCTTTTTCAACTTTATTATCATGACTATAGGCAAAACCCAGAGTATAAAGCATTCTAGCATATAGAGTATCTTCCTTGCCATATAGTTGTTCAGCTTTGGCTACAGCAGCAAGTGCATAGGGAATCATTTTGTCATACTGTTCTTTTTCTTTTAAAAGATGATGGGTCTCCTCTAGTTGAGCAATAGACAAGTCTTTTAGACTATCAGGAACTTGGGCTATTCCTGACTGTATTGAGCAGAAAAATATGGCGATCAAAAGTAAGAGGAGATTCATAAGGGGCTTTTTTAGGCTTATTGAATTTAATGCCTTCCAAAACTAAGAAAAAATCTCTATTCCTTATATTCAAACTTAAACCTCCTTTGGCTTCCATCTTTCAAATATTTGGTATGTACCGCTATTTTTAGTCCTTTTCGATTGTAGCGAGTTTTGATACTTTTGGTGGCAGTAGAATCTCCCAATAGTAGCTGTTGACTTTCACTTCTACAAAGTGCTCCATTGAGGCGATAACGATAAGAGGTTGTCCATAGTTGAGCAGCTTTACCCTCTCTATCTATTCCCCTATGCTCTATCAACTCTACACATCGACCTTTTTTATTGTAACGATATAAATTTTTATGCACTAACTCATTCTTAGTAGCATCCATAAAGTATTTGGTCGACAATAAGCCAACCTGATAAACCAGAGAATCTGTTGCATACAATTGTCCAGCTTCTGCTAACTGTACCTTACTAACACTAGACTGCTTAATTTTGACCAAATCATTTCCATCATAGATATACTGATAATAGGCACATTGTACTGCATTGCCAAAAGGAGCCATGCAATCTTTGCAACTCTCTAAGCGATCTAAAGAATCGTATTTATAGTTAATAAACAAACCTACTACATCTTCTGTGAGGTAATAGGTAATTTTTTTTGATTTGGAGAACTTGTATATAGCCGTGCTGGTATCCACTTTATTAAAACTTCGAGCAGTGGTACTGTCCTTATATTTTATAGTAATGTCGTAAACTTGCTCCATACGGTTTCGATACAATACATCTCGAAACATCCTTCCTTGCTCATTGTATTCTTGATATTGCTTTAGATAGAAGTCTGATTTCTTTCCTGAAGGGCTCCAATAAGCCTTCTTTATCTTGTAAGGTGCTTGCAGATGCGTGGTTGATTTTTGGCTAGCCTTCCATTGTTCATATCCTTGGGAATAGGCAGGTTGAACTAATAATGCTATCAATAATATAAATAAGTATGTTCTCATACTGTAAATATCGTATTAGTTTCTGCAAAAACAAAGGCTCTCCCAAAATTTGGGAGAGCCTTATCATCTAAACTCTAAACCTGATTTATTTAGCCCTAAATCTTATTGTTTAATAAACTTCTCTGTATGTTGTAGACGCTCACCTTGCATACGGATGATATACATACCTGCTGGCAAATTATTTACTGGCAAACTGAATTGTTGCTCACCTTCTGCTACATTTACTACTTTGTTGATTACTTGCTGACCATTCAAGTCAAATACTGCGATTTGAGCATCGCTATCAGCTACACTGTTCAAGTTGATTGTCAATTCTCTGCTAACAGGATTAGGGAATACTGCCATACTTGACTGAGCATTGATTTCTTTATCAACTACGCTTGTTACTGTATTGTACTGTGTTGGTAATGTATTGATGATAAATCCACCTGCATTTCTGCTAAAGTTACCAGAAGTATCCATTGCAATAGTATCACAGTAAGTATACGTACATCCTTGTGTAGTGTCTGTTGCTGTCAAGCAAACTACATAAGAACCTGTAGTTCCATATTGGTGAGATGGCATTGAACCCCAAACTGTACCTGTGTTGTCACCCCAACTCCATACAAAACTAAGTCCACTATTAGCAGGATTCATATTCATTCCTGTTACAACTGGTTGTAGATACAATACAAAAGGATTTGTTGTATTTTGGCTAATTGTATAACTTACACTGATGTTTCCACAAGGGTTACCACCACTTACTGTCACTAGATTACAAGTCGTGACAGCACAACCATTAACATCAGTCACTGTCAAACAAACATTATAAGTACCTGCTGCACTAAACTGCCAAGTTGGGTTAGCTGTAGTTACTGTGTTATTTCCGATAGTCCAAGCATAAGTATAAGGTCCTGAACCTCCTGTTACTGTTGCATTAAATTGGCCTGTATTTGTAGTACCTGCTGTAGGTGTGTATGAGAATGCTGCTGCTAAACTTGCACATGGATTTCCTGTTCCTGAATTTGTTATTAAGACAGAATCACATTTAGTTGCAATACATCCATTAGCATCATATACTGTTAGGCATACACTGTGTGCACCATTTCCAGCAAACTGCCAGTTTGGATTAGCTGTAGTTACAGTAGTGTTTCCGATAGTCCATACATAAGTATAAGGTGCATTACCTCCAGATACTACTGAACTGAATTGTCCTACTGTATTTGCTCCTCCTGGGTTTGAATTAAATGTAAAGTTTGCCGTAAGACTAGAACAAGGATTGCTACCACTTGTAGAAACTACCACTGAATCACAAGTAGTAGAAGTACATCCATTAGCATCTGTAGCTACTACACAAGCTAGATAACTACCATTTGCATAGTTGTGTGTTGCTGTTTGACCTGTACCTGATGTATTATCTCCAAAATCCCAAGAATAGGTATACGCTGGTGTTCCGCCTGTAGTTGTGGCTGTTAGCGTAGTTCCAGTAGCGGTGTTTGATGAAGTCATTGCTACAGAAAAACCTGTACAAGGATTTCCTGTCCCACTACCAATAACTACAGTATCACATTCTGTTGTGCTACATCCGTTACCATCCCATACGGTTACGCAAGCTAAATAAGTACCATTTGCATAAGTATGTGTTGGGTTGGCCCCACTACCAAAGCTATTGTCACCAAAATCCCAAGAATATTGGTACCCAGGAGTTCCTCCTGTTAGGCTAGTAGAAAATGTAGTTCCATTAGGAGTAGTGCTATAAGTAAAGTTAGCTCCAAAACCAGAACATGGATTACTTGAAATACCTGACACTACAACAGAATCGCATGTAGTACTAGTACATAAACTATCTGTTACTGTTAGACAAGCCAAATATTGGCCGTTAGTAGTATAAGTATAAGTTGGATTTGCCGTGTAGCTATATCCTAACACATTTCCATTTAGGCCATAATAAGTCCAAGTATAACTTGTCATATTTGTTTGAAATCCGCTAACTGTACTTGTAAAAGATATTACTCCTGGATTCAGAGCAGAACCACTAGAAGTAAAGTTTGCAGTACATTGTGCTTGTGCCCCAAAAGCAGCTAGACACATCAAAACTGCCATTGTTAAATTTTGTAGAGTCTTCATAATCGTAAGTTTATATTTTAATTTGAATTGTTTCACACTACAATTATAAAACAAGCCTAGGGCAAAAAAAAAGACAAAACCCAACTAAACTTACATACATTACAATTCCACATTCAACTAAAACACTAATAACAAGTCACTTACAAAAAAAAACATTACAAAAAACAAACATTTTTAATCGTATTTTAAACTGATAAAAGTTGTTTTTAATAGATTCAAATAGCTTTTTGTTTCAAAAACTAATGGTTGAATATGTTGATAGGCTTCATAAACTGGCGATTCATAGTTATTTTCGTAAGCAAAATTGCTCCATATTATATGATCTCCTTCTTTAGTTATTTTAGCAGTAATTGAACCACAAGCAATATCTCCACAGCTTGGGCAGACATATATCATTACATTTCCACTATTAACAATAGAGGGTTGTTGTAAGCTCAGCTCTTTGTATACTGTTTCTTGATAACTTGGAGGACCATAGCCAATAGGACTAACCATAGACATAGCATCTTCTCCATACAATTGTTTCAGAGATTGTCCATCTACTATAAAATCTAGATAACGTACTATTTTTGCATCTTTGGCTTCTCGCTTAGCCCATTTTAGGTCTATTGCATTCATTAAATTAGGCATCTAAGATTACTTTTCGGAAAGTTAGGGACACTCTACGCTGTCTAGGAATTCGTTGTCCTTCTATTTTATCGGTTTTTCTACCAACAATTCCATGTTTCCATTGATATCGAGCTTCATCTGACATAATTAATAGACTCTTGGGTGCTAAATAAAGCTCTTCTTTCCTTGTATTATCTGCTTTGTTTATAAAATGCATCAAGCAAGCACTATTAAGTGTAAGCGATAAAATGGTCTGTTCAAAACAAGGTTCGCAATCTATGTGTGCTAAAATGCCCTGACCTGGTTCATATTCATTAATAATGAGTTGATCTGGATTAAAATCAATTATCCCTTTTTCTAAGAGTCTATTTATAATAAAGCTTGACCATTTGGGCAAACTACCAATCCTCATGCTTCGGTCTATATTCCGTTTCCTATAGTCATATTTGTATCCATAGTGTTGCACTCGCCTTTTTAGATCGTCTAACCAAGTAGCATGATCTATGCTTTGCAACATTTTTTTTTGCTCCTGATTTGTAATAAAATCAGGAATATACTGGAGGCCTTTTAAGTCTGGAATAGCAGGAAAGGCGTTGAATAGGTTCATTATAATTAGTTATAAAAACTTCACAAACAATAAACTTGTTGCAACGAAGCCTTCAAATGGCTAATAAAAAAACAAGCAACATAGGCATGATAGCTTATGTTGCTCAAGTTTTTTGCTATGTAGAATTAATTTCTAGTTTTTAGTAATATTAAAAGACATGCTTATTTCTGGTAAGAATAAAGTCTTGCCTTTGTTTTTGAATGCTGTTTTGGCTACATCGTGATCTATTTCTATTGGAGGAAATGTATCAAAATGGCAACCAATAATAGTATTACATTCTATAAACTCAGAAGCAATAACAGCATCTTCATATCCCATTGTAAAATTATCGCCAATAGGTAAGATTGCAAAATCTAGCGTTGGGCAAATCATAGGAATTAGTTTCATATCCATAGTTAATGCAGTATCTCCAGCAAAATAGAAGGTTCCTTCATCATCATTGCTGATAACAAAACCAACTGGATTAGCTCCATAACTACCATCAGGCATCATACTAGAATGTACAGCATTCACTACTTTGACTACTCCAAAATCGAAGGTAAACTTCCCACCTGTGTTCATGCCATGTCCATCAATATCTTGATGGCCAAACCATGTAACAATCTCATAAGTAGAAATTATTTTAGCCCCAGAATTTTTAGCAATAGTTACTGCATCTGCTACATGATCTGCATGCCCATGAGAGATTAAGATATAATCTGGCTGAATAGCATCCATATCAATTTCTATATCCTGTGTTTTAGGGTTAGGCGTAATAAATGGATCAAACAGTAGTTTCTTGCCTCCCATTTCTACCATAAAACAAGCGTGACCATAATAGGTAATTCTCATAATGACTGATATTTTTTAGATATTAATAGTTCAGTTTCTTTGTTGATCTTCCAATTTACTAAGTTTTCAAAAAAAACCTTAAATTTTACTGAACTTTGAAAAAAAATCGTTGCTTTAATACTTATTATTTAGACTGACTCAAACTTTTTCAATGAAAATAGCTATATGTACAATTGGCTCTAGAGGGGATATACAACCCTTTTTGATTTTGGGTGATTATTTGACAAAACGAGGTCACCATGTTCGTTTTGTGTCTGCCAAAATGTACACATCTTTGGCAGGAGATTATCAAGTCGATTTCGAATCATTTGAGGGTGACTATGAGCTTTTGATGGATAGTGATGAGATGAAAAAGGTGGTTGGTAAAAATCCTTTTACGATTGGGAAAGTACTTAGAGAGAAGGTTTATCCTATACTAGAGAACTCTCTGGATTCCTTTTTAGAGGTGTCTAAATGGGCTGATGTAGTTGTTTATCATCCTAAGGCATTGATTGATGCTTTTGGCTACCTTTTCCCTGAAAAGTTGATCAAGGCTTATGTGTTGCCTGCTTTTACGACAACTCGGGCATTCCCCTCTCCTATTTTTAGTGGTCTGTGGATTCCTAGATTTCTGAATAGATTTAGTTATTGGTTGACCAAAAAGTTAATGAATACGGTCAAAAAACCTGTTGCCAATTTCTATAAAAAGCATGAGCTAAAAGGCAAATTTAAGTTCTTAGATTCTACTACTATTTATGGGATTAGCCCATCCTTTTTGGAGCAACCTAAAGACTACCCAGATCATCATTCCTATAGTGGATTTTGGTTAGGAACAGCCAAAACTAGTTCTTTAGATGAATCTATTACTTCCTTTTTGAATACTGACAAAAAAAAACTAATCATCACCTTGGGAAGTATGCCTTATAAATCCAAAATTGACATTAACGATTTTCTGTCTGCTTGCCTAAAAGAATTAGATATAAAAATCCTAATTGTACGTGGTTGGGGCTTAAAAGACGCTTTGATTCAGGTTAATGAAAATATATTGGCTATAGATCAAGCTCCTTTTGAGACATTATTCCCTTTGGCTGATGCTGTAGTTCATCATGGCGGTGCTGGCACTACAGCAATCACATTAAAAGCTAAAGTTCCTATGATGATTTGTCCTATTTTGCATCCTGTTGGAGATCAAATGTTTTGGGGTAAACAGGTGCATAAAAAGGGATTGGGAATAAAACCTATTCCATTAAAAAATTTATCAACTAAACGTTTTGTTGCTTCTATCAAGGAATTGATGGAAACAGATTTCAGTAAAACTACTCAAAAAATGCACACTCAACTCCAAGCAGAAGATGGCTTACAGGAAGCTGCTAAACTAATAGAAGCGCATTATAAGAAGGAAGTTGCTAAAAAACCGAGTAAGTCCTAAACAATTCTATTAACTTTACTATTTTGGCTAAAGAGAATATAAGAGAACGAATCTATTTACACTTTAAATTTAATATCGCATAGATGATTACTGTAATTGCAGGAACTAACCGAAAAAATAGTAGAACTCGCCTATTTGCAGAATATGTTGTGAGTTGTATGCAAGAATTGGGTGCAGAAAAAGTTGAATTGCTTGCATTAGAAGATCTACCCACAGGTATGTTGCATGCTGATATGTACTCTGAGGAGGGGCAATCTAAGGCTATAGGACAATTGCAAGATCAGTTTGTGATCCCAGCACAAAAATTCTATTTTGTAGTACCTGAATACAATGGAGGAATACCAGGAGTACTCAAATCTTTTATAGATGCTTGCTCTATACGAAAATATAAAGAATCCTTTCATGGAGGCAAAAAAGCGGCTTTATTGGGCGTTTCGTCAGGAAGAGCTGGTTCTTTGCGTGGAATGGATTATATGACTGGTTTTTTGAATTATTTGCAGATTAATGTCATGCCTAATCGTCAGCCGGTATCAAGCATTGAAGAGTTTATAACAGATGATCAATTGACTAATGAAGGCATCAAAAAATTAATAAAAGATCACGCAAAAGCCTTTTTAGATTTTTAAAAGCTTGTACTTACAAAAAATATGGAAACTGTAGCTCAAATGGAAGAGTGTGGCCTCCGAAGCCAAGGGATGTAGGTTCGAATCCTACCAGTTTCCACCAAAGGCTGCTCCTAAGAGCAGCCCGTTTTTTAGCGTTTTTACTCGTTTGCTTCTTTATTTTTCTGAATTACTTCTCTACAATAAGCCAACTTGGGGTATTCAGGATTTAGCTCTGCCACTGTATTCAAATCCATAAGTGCCTCCTCATACCATTCTAGTCCATTTCGGGCAATAGCACGATTAAAATAAACTTTTGCATGGTCCTCTCCTGAAGGATGTTGCTCATCTAAAACAAAGAACTTATTGTAAGCCTCCACAGCCATCGGAAAGTCTTTAGACTCTAAATAAACATTACCCAAAAGAATAAGAGGAACTGAATTTTCTTGATCATTTCTTATGGTGAGTAACAAATCATTTTCAGCATATTTATGCGCCTTAATAGACATATAAATCTGAGCTCTTCGCAAGGAGTAAATTGGATTTTTAGGCTCCTTTTTTATGAATTCGCCCAATCTCTTAATCGCTTTTTGTAAATATTTGACAGATTCAGTAGTGTTTTTCAACGCTCTAAATTCCATTGCCTTTTCATAAAAACTGTTTACTTTTTCCATATCCCTTTAAAAACTTGATTATATTTTAGTAATCGTTTTTTCTAAACAATTTATTTTTGAGGGCGAAATTATTGACTTTTCGTTGATTTAACAATTTTTGGATAGAATTAAATAAGGTTTTGAAGTTTTTTTATGGGTGTTAGGTCTTAAAATTGTTCAAAAATGAATTGTCAAGGGCTATTGAAATGTTGATTTTCGCTATATCGACAATCAACTTACACAAAACACTTAATCCCAAGATATTCTTAGACATAAGAATTCAAAAAATCAAGTACCTCTTGTTCTACTGTAAGTTCTGCAAAAACCTTAAAGGTCCTATAAAAATCACTACCACATTCATCATCTTGACTTCTAGGATAATCCAATGCTTCTATCTTTATGGCAGAAAATAATTCCATTAAATATTTCCTATGCTCTAAAAAGGATAAGTATACTAATCAAATCAAGGCTAGGCTCCTTAAACAAATGCAAATTAATAAGAATCAATCGGTTAATAAGGATATTGAATTATTGTTCTTGGTGTTTAATTTTAGACTATTTAGTGATTTGAATTTTGATACAGAAGATATTCGGTATAATGAATTTACAGATGCTTCAATTGTCTTTAAAGAATTAGAGAATGATTTGCAATTAAAAGAGGAAATAGGAG
>JAAEPD010000260.1 GCA_024222455.1 Aureispira sp. | reverse complement strand
GGTTTTGTATCTGATCAGGCATTGAATATGTGTTATTGGCGGAAAAAAGAGGTGCCTGTACAAAAAAATATTCATAGAGATAATTGTGGGGTGTTGTGGTTTTGTCCTGTAGTACCTGCTACTACTAAGGATATAGAAAAGGCAACTCAGATTATAGAAGATACTTGCAAAGAGTATAATCTAGAAACTAATCTGGGGTTCCTATGTATAGGAGATAGAAGTTTAGATTTGACAGGTGCTATCTGTTTTGATAAATTATTGAAAAAAGAATCTGAAGAAGCTATAGCGTGTCACAATGAGTTGTTAAGTAGGCTTTTAAGTGAAGGATATCCTGCTTATAGATTAGGTATTCAATCTATGGAAATGATGGAAGAGTATTGTACAGAAGAAAAAATGACTTTATTAAATAAGCTTAAGGAGTTATTAGATCCTAAAGAGATATTATCGAGAGGTCGGTACATCTAGGTTGAAATGTTGAGGTTAAAACTTTAACGTTTAACCTAATTGTTTGATTTTTAGCGTGTAGGGCTGAAAACTTTATATGGTGATTAAATTAAGGTTTTTCTATATAGGATTATATTCTATATTTGGGCACCCTATTCCATTATTAATTGATGAAAACACTCTTTTTTTTATACCTAACTATGATCTTACAAGAAAAACGTATTCATGTAAAGGATTTTAGACAACCTGTACATTCAAAAATTTACATAAAAATATATTCAGCAGTTGATTCTCCTGAAATAGCTTCTATTTATGAGCAAGAGCACAAAAAAGTATTAGGTGCATTTGGAGTAGATGACATACATGTTTGTCAATCTTATGCATGGCTTCAGAACCCTGAAACTTATCTTATTGTAGCAGAAACTAAAAGTGGAGAATTGGTAGGAGGAGTAGCTTTGGTCAAAACTAGTTCGGACAGTCAACTACCTATGATGAAGGCTGTACAAAAGCTTTGTCCAGAATTTAATGAGTTCGTACGATCTACAAGTACTTTAGGGATTGCTGAAGTTGCTGGTTTTTGGGTAACAAAAAGCGCAAAAGGGCAAGATGTTAGCAAAGCCTTACTCACAGCCTTAGTCAGTGTGAGTACAAAATTAAATATTCCATATCAAGTTGCTTTTGTTAATCAATATGCAAGTACTATTGCTCAAGAGTTTGGTTTCATGAAGATGGAGGCTTTTGGCAAAAATGGAACCTTTGCTTATCCGAATGAAACCTATCAAAGTTCTTTAATCCTTTTGGATGCACAGTTGTTGATTTCGACTCATCCACTAGTTCGCAAAAGGGCAATGACTATTCGTAAAAAATTGCAACATACTTATACCAATGAGCGAGGTGTTGTCTATAGTTATGATTTGCGTTCTCTTTTAGAAAAAACGAAAGGAGCAACAGTTTTGGAAAATGTACGACAAAACTAAAAAGATATAAGCATAGTTTTCAGAAATATATAAAAGGACAAATCCATTTCAAGGATTTGTCCTATTTTTGTTTATTCCCTCACCTTTTATCGAACTCTAAATAGGTCAATATGCAAATAACAGTAGAACAAGTCCTCGCCAAATTGCGTAAGTTGGCAGACCCAGAAAAGATAGCTTTCAAGAAGAAGAAATTTGGAGTAGTTTCTCAAAACGCCTTAGGGGTCTACCACAAAGACCTAAAAGTTTTGGCTAAAGAGTATGGGCACCAAAAAGAATTGGGTTTGGCCTTGTACGATACAGGGATTTATGAAGGAAAATTATTGTGCAGTAAGTTGCTTAGACCTAAGGACGTGACTAAAGAACTGGCCGAAAAATGGGTGAAAGATTTTGATAATTGGGAAATTTGCGACTCCTTTTGCATGGGCTTGGTGGCTAAAAGTAGCTTGGCTCTAGATAGAATACAGGAATGGACTGGCAGAAAAAAGGAGTTTGAAAAAAGAGCAGCATTTGCTACAATGGCGGCTTATTGTATGGCAGATAAAAAGGCTGCCAATAGTGTTTATGAAGCTTTTTTGCCTATTATAAAAAAAGCAGCAACGGATAATCGACTGTATGTGAAAAAGGCTGTAAACTGGGCACTCCGAAGTATTGGTAAGCGAAATATAGATTTGAACAAAAAGGCTATAAAGACAGCTAACGAAATCTTGAAAATAGAGGATAAGGCTGCTCAGTGGATTGCCAAAGATGCACTAAGAGAACTAGAAAAGGAAGGAGTGAATATATTAGACTACCCAAGAGCTATTTATAGAAAGGACTAGCTACATACTTCAAAAACTAATGAAGCAACTAAAAGGAACAATAAAATTTATAGCGGATGTGCCTGAAACAGAACTTGGCGCATTGGAAGTTATTTGTATACAAAGAAGTATCAAGCAAGGTGCTTTTTTCATACAAGCAGGGCAGGTGCCTCGAAAATTTGGGTTTGTTGCCAAAGGGCTTTTTCGTTATGTCTACATAGCTGATGATGGTAAGGAATATACTAGAGGATTTATGCCCGAAGATTATTTTATAAGCTCTTATTCGGCTATGACAAAAGGAATAGAATCTTCTTTTTATGTGGAGGCCTTGGAGGATTCGGAGATACTAGAAATAGACTATTTGAGTTGGTTAAAGCTGCAAGCTTCACATCCTTGTTGGGATAAGTTTTTGTTGGGCATATTGCACCAAATGTTTGCAAGTAAGGAGAAAAGAGAGCGGGAATTACTGCTTTTAGAGGCACAGGAACGTTATAAAAACTATATGGAAGAGTTTCCAAAGCTAAAAACTAGAGTAAGTCAGCGTATTGTTGCCTCCTATCTAGGAATTACGCCAGAGTCATTGAGCCGAATCCGAAAAAAAATGGACGACTTACCATAGGTCAATGCACAGATCAAACAATAAAATTACCTTTGTGCTATTATTAGATAACCTCAGCTTAATAAAATGTAACGAACATGAGCAATAAAAATGAAACTCGTCCAGGGATGGATCTAGAACTAAGAGTACATGATGGAATTGTGGCTGCAATTATCCTTATCAGTGTGTTACTTGGAATGTATGTGAACCCATTATTCTTTTGGCTTGCTGTAGCTACAGGAGTTATTATGTTTAGTAGTGCTTTTACAGGTTTTTGCCCTGTACACTTCGTATTAGGTAAAATTATGCCTCCTAAAAAATAGGCTAGAATAGGGCAAACGTATCTAAATTTCTTTTAGAAATTTAGCGATACTTATTGCTAATTTTAAATGTATGGATGCTGATTGTTGAATGAATTTGAGAGAAACGAAATCTCTTTTTGAAATTTGAAACTAAAGTTTTGAGCAAATAAGACTGAATACAAACAAAAACAGCAGTCGAAATAATTAAACTTTGAAAATTAGCAATAAGCGTTTAGATGTGTTTGTTCTAAGGCTAGAGGAGAGGTCTTTGTAAGTTTATTAATAATGTCTATTTTAGACAAAAATTAATAAAAAAACTTTTAAAGATTAGCTTTTTATGATTCGGCTACTTGGTGTATTGATGGGTGTTTTCTTAGGTTTTACTTTAGTAAAGGGACAGACTGATGTAGAACCATTAGATACCATACCTATACAAGATACATTGATAGTAGGCATAAAGGAGTCTCCTCCGTTTACGTATAAGGACGAAAATGGGCAGTATATCGGAATTGGTGTTTATCTATGGGAGGCTATTGCTAAGAGTATGGATGTAGCCTATTCTTATCAAGAGCTTTCTTTGGCTGGAATACTAGATGGACTAGAAAAGAATACTATTGACTTGGCTATAAATCCTTTGACGGTGACTAGTCATCGGATCCAGAACATGGATTTTACACAGCCGTTTTTTATCTCCAATTCAGTTATAGCTATTCCAAAAGAAGGTAAAAAAGGGCCTATTAATTTTTTTATGAAGGTATTCTCCTTGCGGTTTGCAGGAGCACTCTTTTTATTAGTCGTAGTGGTACTTATCTTTGGAACATTAGTCTGGTTTTTTGAACGAAAGAAAAATGACCAGTTTGAGAATAACTCTCAAGGTATTTGGGACGGTGTTTGGTGGGCTGCTGTTACCATGACTACCGTGGGTTATGGAGATAAGGTACCTAAGACGATAATGGGACGTATGATTGGTTTGGTTTGGATGTTTTCTGCACTGTTGTTAGTTTCGGGACTTATGGCAGGTATTGCTTCTGCTTTGACCATCAATCAGTTGGAATCTAAATGGACAGATGTAAATGACCTTCGCAAGGTAAAAACAGGGACAGTAGAGCAATCTGCTAGTGAGGTTTTTTTGCAAAATCATTTTATCCGATCTACACCCTATTCAAATTTATCTGCAGGTTTGCAGGGCATCCAAAACTCCGAAATAGAGGCTTTTGTGTACGATGAACCTATTTTGCGCTATCAGATAGAACAGGATACCATGATTCGTGCTATTGAGATTTTACCTTTCCAATTCAATACACAATACTATAGCTTTGCTACTCCCAAAGACAGCAAGTGGATAGATCGAATTAACCCAATCTTATTAGAATATATAGAAACAACTCGCTGGAAGGCTACCTTGACCGATTATGGTCTGATTGATATGTAGGAAAATGTAGTTTATAGTTAATAATGTAGAGTTGATAGTGGTTACAGTTGTTTAGTACTGTTATTGCTTATTTTTTTTTGATGAAAACAGATCTACAAATCATCAAATAGACAATAATTTACAAGACAAGGGAGTGTAAGTCATTTAAAATAAGAGGTTGTTGGTTTTTGTTGTCTGTAAATTACACTTGTTTTTAAATAAAATGCACTTTAATTTGCTTTTTTAGACCGTAGAGTCTATTTTTGTGTCGTAACGATATCCAATGATTCATGAGCAAAGCAGAAAGAACCAAACAATTCATCATCGAAAAAGCTGCCCCAATATTTAATACCAAAGGGGTTACAGGCACTTTTATCAGTGATCTAATGAAAGCTACATCTCTTAAGAAAGGTGGAATTTATGGCAATTTTGAAAGTAAAGATGATATTGCGTTAGCTGTTTTTGATTATATCATGAAGCAAGTAGTTGATAGAATACGAGCTAAAGCTGCTGCACAAGATAGCATGGCTGGCAAGTTGAATGGGATTTTAGATTTCTATGTAGAATATGGTATTAAGCCACCTGTAGAAGGAGGCTGTCCTATCCTAAACTTTGGTGCTGAAGTAGATGACCATGAGGGCTATCCAGAACTAAAGAAGCGTGTGAAAGATGCTATTAATACTTTAGAACATGATCTAATGCGAATTGTCCGAAAAGGGATTCGAGTAGGAGAGTTTAAAGAGGATGTGAATGCGGCAGATTTTGCTACCAAGTTTATTGTAATGGTAGAAGGTGGAATACTATTGACTAGAATACAAAAAAATCAACGACCTTTGCAAATTGCTATTAAGGCATTGCGTCAAGATATTGAAGCTATAAAAGTAGATTAAAAATTTTTTGCACTATAAAAGACCGTAAGGTCTAAAATGTGAACAGTTATGAGCGAAAAGAAAAATATATCAGTACCCTTTGCAGTCAAAATGTTGCGAGGATACTTCAGTACCGTTGGGCGTATTTCGCCTAGTTTAGCAATGCCAATGCTCCGAAAAGTATTGCTAACTCCCAAGAAAAGAACAATAAAACCACCACATCAAGAATTATTAAAACAGGCAACTAAATCCTCTTTTGAAGTTAAGGATGCTTTTTTTAAGAAAAAGCTGACTATTCGACTCTATGAGTGGGGAAGCGGGGAGCAGACAGTAGTTTTGGCACATGGATGGGACTCTTTTGCATTAGACTTTTATAAACTAATTCCTAAGTTAGTAGATAAGGGCTTTCGGGTAGTCGCTTTAGATATGCCAGGGCATGGACAGTCGAGCGGGAATATCAGTAGTTTGCCGCATTTTAAGCTCATTATGGAGCAATACCTAGAGCGTTATGGAGCGCCTTATGCGCTTATAGGACATTCTTTGGGTGGAGCAGCCTCTGCTTTTGTGCTTACCGACACACAACAACAGGTGTCTAAGTTGGTGATGATGGCCAACCCTATTGTGGCTAAACACTTTTTTGAGACAGCTTTTGATTACCTGCACGTTTCTGCTGCTTTGCGCAAATCGTTTTATGTTTGGATTTACAAGCAGTTTGGAATGACAGTAGAGTCTTTTAATCTGAATAAACTGGATAAACCGATTGCTTCAGATGATATTTTTGTGGTTTATGATAAGCAAGATGAGGTTGTACAAGCCTTAGATGTTGAAGCCTTTTTGGAGGATCATCAGGATATACAGCATTTTAAGTTGGATGGTGTTGGACATTCTAGAATTATAAAAGATGAAGCTATTTTGGATAGGGTAGTGGAGTTTGTGTAGAGGATAGTAATTAGATTATTAGAATTTAGTAGTTAGAGATTTAGACAACTAGAATTAAGATTATAAAAAACAGCTTATGGATACAATTATTAATAATAAAGAGTCTATTCAGAGCGCTCTAAAAGAGCAAATAGAAGGACTTGTCAATTGGATTGCTAATCAAAAAGATGCTCAATTTGAGTTTTCTCTTGATGGGAAATGGTCAACAGGTCAGCAGTTGGAACATTTGATCAAAAGTACAGGGCCTGTAGGTTTTGCTATGAATATGCCTAAAAATGTATTGGAAGAAAAATTTGGCAGTGGAGAGTATTCAAATAGAAACTATACAGAGGTTATAACAGCTTATAAGAAGTTATTAAAAGAGGGAGCACAGTCAACCAGTAAGTTTGTGCCAGAAGTGGTACAAGTTGCTCAAAAATCAGAGTTGTTAGAAGGTTTTGGAGAAACAGGGAAGGCTTTGGTGATAACCATAGAGAAATGGTCTGAAGAAGAGTTGGATAAATACCAGTTGCCACATCCTCTTTTGGGTAAGTTGACGATAAGAGAAATGCTACTATTTACGGTAGATCATATACAGCATCATTGGAATAGTTTGAAAGCAAATTATTCTATCGTATAAAAAGAGTTTTATTGGTTTTTGTAAGCCTACAGTAGTTGAGGACTGTAGGCTTTTTTGTATCTTTGGGCTTATGAAAAAGCAAACTAAACTAGAGGAGGGGCTAGATTATTATATCGAAAATGGATACTATGTATTCACAGCACATTATCTCCAAAAACGGGGCTATTGTTGTGGTAATGGTTGTCGACATTGTCCTTACTCTAAGGATGAGAAAAAGGATAAATAATAGAACTTGCAAAAACGGGAAGAATCAGCTACAAAAGTAGCTGATTCTTCCCGTTTTTGCTTATTAGCTTGCTATTTTTGTATGATTAGAATAGTATTTTTAGGCAAAATTTGAAGAATTATTAAATAAAACTAACATGAAAAACTTATTCCTTCATCCCATTTTAATTTTAATTTTTCTTATGAATTTAACTGTAGAGCAAGAGCAAATATTAGATCAACTCCAAGACCGATTAGAAGAGCTTAGACAGCTTCAAGAACAAGACTCCGAAGCTTTTAAAAACGATTATAATAAGTTAGATAAAGCAGTACAAAAAAAATTAAAGTTCTATATCACGTGCATAAAAAAAATTAATCAACTAAGAGCACAAAAAGAAAATGCTTCAACAAAAAAGCAAGCTAAAATAGCTCAAAAGATAGAAAAGATAAAAGGACAAGCTGAAAAAAGGGGAATAGAGATGGATGCCCCTCAGACTACTCAAGAGGAGGATGACCATATTCCTAAAGGAGTCTTTTTTAGAGTAGTGAATGGGCAGTTGAAAGATTCTTTGACTGCTACTTTAGGCAGAGTTCCTGCTAAGAATGACATTTATAAAGTAAATTTATCAGAAATATTAGTATATCTAGGAAAGCGTAAGTATGAAACTCCATTAGGTGATACCTTACGTTCTAAATTAGTTGCAAAATTGCAAAGTTTGGATACTTCTACTATAACAATTGAAGACATAAAAGCTTCAATTCAAGATGTTGTAAATATTCTTTCTAAAGAATCAAATCTTAAAAAACACTATAATGAGAATAATGCTGTTTATACAACAAAGGAAGATTCTGAAGAGTTGTTTAAGACTGATTTAGGTAAAGATATAACAGGATTTTATAGTGTATTAGATATACTTGAAGATAATATCAACGATCCAACACACCCTAAAGCTATAGAACTAAAAGAAGCACAAGAAGCTGCTTTAAAAGCAGAACGCAAGAAATTTGAGGGAGAATATTATGATTGGAAAAAAGTGAGCCATAATGTGTGTGCTACGGTAGATAGCACTTATACCGAAAAGAGTTTACCAAAAGATAAGGTGACTTCTCTTATTTTTGAGCATGCAAAGCCTTGGGCATTGATACAACCTGAATTAACTCAAGATTTTAGTGCTAATGTATTAAGTGGTTTACCTGCCCAAGAAACGGTTTTGGTAAAGGATTGTATAGATGCAATGAATCATGCTATTACTAATCTAAAAGTATCAGAAGATTTATTATTTGTACGATGGAGACTAAAGGTTGGTTTTCCTATATTGGATGCTTTGAAGGCAGCGGTACAGAGCCAGTCAGAAAAAGAGGGAGAGAATACTTTTTTTCAGATATATATGAATTGGTTTAAGGAGGTAAGAGATGCTGTGGATGCATTGAAGTATAAAGATGGGCAAAGGTTTAATAAAGATAAAGTATTGGAAGATTTAAAGGCTGTATTTACAATAAGTGAGCATAGTAAGTTTATAAGTAATCGTTCAGAAAAAATAATAACTAAAAATGGTCTTTTGAAAAATTAAGGAACAAGTTTTTTCCAATATATGCACAAACTCTGT
>JAAEPD010000259.1 GCA_024222455.1 Aureispira sp. | reverse complement strand
TTACTTAAACGCTACGAACCAATGTTCGACGGAACTCTGGGACAGTGGCGCGGCGAAGACTTTAAAATAGAGCTAAAAGAAGGGGTTAAGCCGTATTATTCTAGGCCTTATCCCGTACCAAAAATTCATGAAGAAACCATGAAGAAAGAATGTGTCAGGATGGAAAAAATAGGCAACCTAAGAAAAAGTACTGGCTCAGAATGGGGTGCTCCCACCTTCATCGTGCCTAAGAAAAACAATACCGTAAGATTTATTTCTGACTTTAGAGAATTAAATAAACGAATTAAAAGAAAACCGTATCCTATCCCTAAAATACAAGACCTGCTTCTCAAATTAGAAGGATTTAGGTATGCCACATCACTGGACCTAAATATGGGTTATTATCACATACAATTGCACCCAGATTCCAGAAAATTATGTACAATTGTACTACCCTGGGGCAAGTATGAATACGTCAAGCTACCAATGGGCTTATGTAACAGCCCTGATATTTTTCAAGAGAGAATGAATGACCTCTTTGATGGCCTTGAATATGTAAGAGCCTACATTGATGACCTCCTCATAATGACCAATGGTACTTGGGAGGATCACTTAGAAAAAGTAGGTATTGCCCTTAGACGGTTACAAAAGGCAGGCCTAAAGGTAAATGCAGAAAAATCTTTCTTTGGTCATTCTGAATTAGAATACCTAGGGTACTGGGTGACCAGGAATGGCATCATACCACTACCCAAGAAGATAGATGCTATCAAAAATATAGCTACCCCTAAAACTAAAAAGCAATTACGTAGTTTTATTGGTATAATTAATTACTACAGAGACATGTGGGTGCATAGGTCAGAAATCCTAGCTCCTCTAACTACCTTAACATCCAAAGATGCCAAATGGGAATGGACTGAGGTCCACCAACAGGCCTTTGATAAAATAAAAAAATTAGTATCTAAGGAAACCCTATTAAGTTTCCCCTGATTTTTCCAAGCGCTTTGACATCCATACTGATGCAAGC
>JAAEPD010000258.1 GCA_024222455.1 Aureispira sp. | reverse complement strand
GGCACTCTAAAGACTACGAAAAAACAGCAAATAGTTCAGAAGCTTGGATTTTATGGGCTAATTGCCAAATTTTATTAAACCGTTTCAGTAAATAACATTTTTTAATTTTTAGACATACTCTAACTATGACTACTCGCTCCCATTTGAAGGCTAGGAATATCTAAATAAGATGACAACGTATCTAATATCATAATATTAAAGGCTGTATCTGTTCCTGTATTTTGGAAACGCACCTTATAATCTATTGCTGTATTTTTATAGATGTAATGTGCGGTATCATAACCTGCTGGTTGTGCTGCTTTGTCGTTAGGATCATAAGATGCTACATTTTGCTGATAATCTATGGCTATAAAAGGAGACCGATTCCCATTAGAGAATTGTGTGATAAAACCTGTATTAAAACTCCCATCAGCAAATGGATTGCAACCTTCTATACTAGTAGAAGCCATAGAGTCTCCCAACATACTAGGAAAACCTGCCATTTGCTCTACTTCCATTCGATAGGTTTTGCCTTGCACAGCGGTTTGATCGATAATCACTTGTTGTGCAGCTCCTAGATGTACTGTTCCTGTGCGCATAAGTATATCATCTTCAAACACAAAATATTGCTGTGGTTGGGGCATCGCAGCGCCTGTGTTTCCTACCCTAAAAAACAGGGTATCATTTTGACAACTAACATCTAAATCTACTATAGAGCCAATCCAATCTGCAGCAGTACAAATACTATCTGGATAAATATGTACTTCTGTACAATGTGTCTACTCAAATTGAGCACTAGTATCTACTTTTACATTTATACTAAAGCTACCATATTCAAAGACATCTACATTCCCTATATTAAATCTATAAATAGAACCTACCTGACTTACGATAGGTATACTGCTGCCTAATACATTTAAATCAGTATCTATATCAACTTCTACATAAACGTTGGAAGCTGTTTTTGTTCCATTATTACAATAAGAAACAGTGTAATGACTGCCACCTCCTGTCATTCTCAAAAAAGGTGCTGCTACATCTACCTCTAGGGCAGCACAAGAAACAAGAGTTTGCAACGACCAATCTACAGTTTGTATTACATAGTTTGTATCCACTGTTATTTGTTGGCTACTAGGGCAAATTTGCCAATAAGGATTGGACTGAGCTATTGTAACTATATAAGTCCCTGTATCTAAATAAGCTACATAATACCCAGCAGTATCTGTACTGAAATCATAAGTTGCCCCTGTGCCTATTTGTTCAAAATGAACGATATGTTGACCTCCTCTTTGTTCTAAGGTATCAGCTAAGCAATTCGAGTTAGAATCAATAGTAATATTTCCTTCTATCGCTTTTGGATAACAATCTGTCACATAGGCTGCTGTTGCATCCTTGACCCATAAATTCATATAATTTAAATTCGATACACAAATTCGAAAAAAAGGCCTATTGTTGTTACATTCGAAATAAAATAAATCAACATTTATTGATACATCCAAGCTTGTTAGTTGATTAGAACTACAGGCTAAAGCGTTTAAAAAAGGACAAGAGGATACATCCAAGCTTGTTAATTGATTATCAGAACAACCAAAGTCCAGTAAATTAATACAAGGGGATATATCTAAGCTTGTTAGTTGATTAGAATTACAGAATAAAGTAGTCAAAAGAGTGTTAGAAGATATATCTAAACTGGTTAACTGGTTTATACTACAATCTAGCCTCTCCAAGGCAATATTAGACAACACATCTAAACTGGTTAATTGATTATTACTACAATTCAACAAATCCAAGGTAACATTAGATGATAAATCTAAACTAGTTATCTGGTTATTATAACAATAAAAGGTATCCAAATTCACAAAAGCTTCGATTCCTGTCAAATCAGAAATATTGCCTCCTACCAATACTAGTCTATTCACTGCTGTTGCATCACTATTCAATATTTGGCCATTGACTGCTCCATCAGAGTCAACACCTAAGGCAATCAATTTTTGCTCAAAAGCAGTATCAGGAATGGCTGTAGTTTGGGCTGTCATATTGCTATAAAAAGCAAATACGAAGAGAAGAGTTATTATCTTATTCATCAATATATAGTTTTAAGGTTTGTTTCATCATCATTGATACCTACAAAGATAATCCCCCTACTATAAGCCTCCAAAGACAAAAAAATACAAGAATAGGATTTTTATGTAAAATTATCTATCTTAGATTCATGTATAAAAGTAAATTAATACAAACCCTAAGAGTATTAGATAGCCAAGAAAAAGAATACTTAAAAAAGTGGATAATATCACCTGCACACAATCAACACAAAGAAACCACCAAACTCTTTATTTATCTACTATCTAAAAGAAAACTTACTCCCTTTACTTGTAATAAACAGCATGTTTTTGAGCAACTTTACCCTAAGCAAAAATTAAATAATGCTCAACTTCGATACATCATGGGCTTAGCCGTACATTGCTTAGAAGAATTTATAGGGTTTTCATCGCAAAAAAAATCACCTTTACCACTCAATAAAGCTCTAATTCAGTTTTATAGGAAGCATAAGTTGGATAAATTTGCAGAGCAGCACATTCAGAAAACAAAAAAAATACAAAAAAAGAATCCTCTTCAAAACAGTGAGTATTTCTATCATCAATATCAACTAGAACAAGAAGTTTTTGAACAACAAGGCACAGACACTCGTATACGCAGTACAAATCTCCAAGCCATTTTTAACAACCACTATATTGCTTTTATATTAGAAACCTTACGTCATGCCTGCACAGCTATTACTCACCAAAACTTATACAATTCTACTTATGATATCCCCTTATTGTCAGAAGTACTAAATAGTGCAAAATCTACTATATACAAAGATATACCTGCAGTACAATTATATTATCATAGCTATATGGCCTTGGCCAATCCTACAAAAGAAATACACTTCCAAGTACTCAAATCTTTATTGTTAAGACACAACAACACCTTACCTAACAATGAGATTAAAAGTATCTATGTTATTGCTATTAATTATTGTGTTCGACGCTTAAATACAGGTGTAGAGGAATATGTTCAAGCTGTTTTTGAACTATATAAGTATGGCTTAGATTATAATATTCTTATAGAAGCAGGGCAACTTAGTCGATTTGCTTATAAAAACATTGCGACAGCTGCTATTCGTCTAAAAGAATATGATTGGGTAAATAAATTTATTCAGCAATATACTCCTTTGCTAAAGGATCTTTACCAAGAAAATTACGCTCGCTATGTCAAAGCAAAACTCCTATTTTCGCAAGGTAATTATGCTGCTACAATGGAATTGCTTTCGCATGTAGAGTTTGACGACTTATTTTTGAATACAGGCGCAAAAATGATACTAATCAAAATCTATTACGAACAGCAGTCTTTTGAAGTTTTAGAGTCTTTATTAGACAGTTTCAGACGTTTTTTGCAACGCAAATCAATTATTGCTTATCAAAAACAGATTTATGAAAACACCATCCACCTAACAGAAAAGCTGGTCAACCTCAACATTTATGACAAAGTAGCTAAAGCTGCTCTTTTAGAAGAAATAGAAACCACTAACCCACTTACAGAACGCCCTTGGCTACTAACTCAACTAAACAAAATAAAATAGCCCCAAATCCGAAGATTTGAGGCTATCTAATATTGACTTAAACTTATCTTTTACTGTGCTATAACCTTACCCGTATTAATCAATTCTCCATCACCTTCTAGTCTATAGACATAAACTCCTTGTGGTAAATTGCCTCTTTGTAACTGGATTTTATTCTCAGTAGCATTGGTCTGCAAGACCATTCTCCCCATCAGGTCATAAACTCTTAAGGTTAGTTCTTGATGATCTCCACCTTCTACCTCTATAGTGGTCTGCTCTTGGAAGGGATTAGGATACACTTTGACTGCTACATCTTCTATCAATACATCTTCTATTCCTGTTATAATAGTTGATACAAAATTTTCGCCTATGGTATGGAAAGTTGTATTAGTCATTACAGCTGGATTATAATCAAAATAGATAGCTGCTTGATTTTCGATTACGGTACCATTGGGATTGTTTGGTTTCTGCTCTATACGGTATCTAAAAAATCCATTGGATAAAGGCTCATTCACATTGCTATCTGGTAACATTATATCTGCAAAATGAACTCTTAATACTCGATTATGAACTGTCCACGTATATGGATGACTACTTGCCCCCATCTCAATGCTTGTAATATCTAAATATTCTGAAATGGTATCTAATATTGTAACATTAAAGGCTGTATCTGTTCCTGTATTTTGAAAACGGATTTTATAGTCTATTGCTGTATTGTTATAGATATAATGTGCTGCTCCATATCCTGCTGGTTGTGCAGTCTTATCATTAGGATCATAAGATGCTACATTTTGCTGACAATCTATGGCTACAAAAGGTGAACTATTTCCATTAGAAAACTGTGTAACAAAGCCTAGATTGAAAGTGCCATTAGGGAAAGCATTACAACCTGCTAATACAGCGGTAGCTACAGAATCGCCTAGCAATAACGGGAATCCAGATTCTTGGGTTACATCCATACGATAGGTCTTACCTGTTGCTACTGCCTGAGCAATAGTTATAGACTGACTTGTAGCTAACTGAACAGAACCTGTCCGCATAGCCAAATGGTCTTCAAAAACATAATATGGCTGAGCTTGGGGCATTGGAGCTCCATTGTTTGTTACATCAAAATAAATGGTATCATTTAGGCAACTAGCCTGCACATCTAATATAGCTCCATTCCAAAAATTAGGAATACAAATACTATCTGGATAAATATGTGCTTCAGTGCAATGTGTTTGCTGAAACTGTGCACTAGTATCTACTGCTACTTGTATCGTAAAACTCCCACATTCTGCCATAGGTACTGTTCCTAAATTGAAGGTGTACACCGTTCCTACTTGGCTAGCTACAGGAATACTACTTCCTAACACATTCAAATCTGGATCAATATCGACCTCTACATAGGCATTTTGAGCATCTACTCCACCTATATTGCAATAGTCTACATAATAAGAACTACCTCCTCCTGTCGTTCTCAAAAATGGTGCAGCTATATCAACTTCTAATAATGGGCAAGGCACTATAGATTGCAGTGCAAAATCTAGTTCTTGTAGTGTAGAATTAGTGTCTATAGTCACTTGCTGACTACTTGGGCAAAACTGCCAATAAGGACTAGGAGAGGCTACCGAAACAGTATAAACACCTGTATCTAAATGCGCCACATAGTTACCTAAGGTATCAAAAGAAGATACATAAATAGTGGTTGTATCTTTCACAAACTGAATAACTTGGCCTATCAAGCCTCGCTCTAGTGTATCTGCTGTACAATTGGTATTGGCATCTAAGACTAATCTTCCTTTTAGGGCTAAAGGGTAACAGTTTTCTGTATAGGTTGCAGATGGATCTTTGTACCAATAAGGGCGAGTGTTGGCGGTATCTATATCTGCTACACAAATTTGTAAGTAGGGATTATTACCATAAGTCAGTAGGTAATTGTATGGAGATGTGCTATTTACCGTTAATGCTTGATTATTGCTTACATCCAGATGCACTAAATTATTATTATAACATAATAAGGAGGCTAAAGCTAAATTATTGCTTATATCTAGGTTGGTTAAATCATTATTACCACACTCTAAAAGTTCCAAAGCGGTATTATTGGAAATATCTAGACTATCCAAATTGCTACTATAACATTCTAAACGTGTTAGAGCTGTATTATTAGATAAATCTAGACTATTTAGGTTATTATTAGATATTTGCAGTCTCTCTAATCCCAAATTGGAAGATAAGTCTAAATTCGTTAAATTATTACCATCACATTCTAAAAGTGCTAGAGCTGTATTATTAGATAAATTTAGATTACTTAATTCATTATTATAACAATATAATATCTCTAAATTTAACTTATTGGATAGATCTAAATTTACTAAATTATTGCTTGAACAAATGAGTGTTTCTAAATTTGAATTACTAGACAGGTTTAGACTAGAAATACCACTAGAGTTACAATCCAAATATTTTAAATTAATATTACTGGTTAAATCTAAGGAAGTTAAACTATCACAGCTCCAAGCTAACAGCGTCTCTAAAGCTGTAGGACCTGGAAGATTTAAGCTTTTCAGGTTATGACTCCCTGCACATTTAAAATATGTTAAGCTCGTATTGGCAGTTAGATTTATAGCAAATAAACTATCACTAATAACAGAACAAGAGTCTAGATTCAAAAAGGCTTCTATACCTGTTAGATTTTTAACTGGTCCATAAGTTGGAGTGAAAAAATTAATTGTCAAACTTGTAATACCTACAGCATCACTATTTAAGATTTGACCATTAACTAAGCCATCTGAATCAATTCCATTTGAAACCAATACATATTCAAAAGCAGGATCAGGTATCGCCGTCGTTTGGCTATAAGTATTCTGCCCAAAAAGAATGGTACAAAAGATAAAAGCTAGTATATTTTTCATTTAATGTTTCTTATTAATATTTAAGATATAGAAGTTGTTCTTTTTTTAATTGCAAGAATATGAGGTTGTAGTCATCAACGTTTTGGTTCCTACTGTTTGTCGAACTGTTACATAAGGATTTTCTTCTATGTATTCCAAATCATCATCACAATACTGACTTGAACTTATATACTGTGTAGAGATGACATAACCATCTTCATAATTCGTTTGATTGGCTGAACAACTTTTGCATTGAGGTTTCTTTTCGCAAGAACTCAAAAATAAGATAGTAATAGACAACAAGCCAAGAATAATTGCTTTAAAATTCATTATAATATAGTTTTTATACTTTTTATTTCAATGTTAATTTAATTACTTCAACTCCTCACGTTTTCGAGAATACTTCTGACCATTTCTCTTGATGTATTTTGCCACAGTCTCTTTCTGTACTTGGCCCCTTAGATCGATTAATTCATGTTTGAGCAAAAAGCCTGTTAATTGTTTTTTTGTCCAAAACAGAACAACCTCTGTCATACCTTCTACACCTTCAAAAGTTAGCTCAAAATAGGTTACTCTACCTGTTGGATTAGATTTGCTAATTTCTTTTCTGTCTTTATATTCTTGAAAGACTAAATATGCAATTTCATTTCCTTCTAAATCTTGCACCGAAAAATCCCAAGTACTTCTTTCTATCTTAAGACGATCAACCCCATCTATACTGATTACATCTGTTTTCTTATCTAACTTTATTTTTTGGGCAAAACTGATTGTTTGGAAACTGCATAAGATGACTACTAACAAAAGGCTTAATCTTAAATTCATAATTAATATTAAAGGTTATGTAAGTAAATTTTGTATAGAGATAAAGCCGTAATTTTTTGATTAGACAAGGTAGATGTTCTGCCTAATAGCCTTAGCTATTAAGGTAGGTTGTCTAACGAAGGGCTAAATAAAAAAGAACAATTTAT
>JAAEPD010000257.1 GCA_024222455.1 Aureispira sp. | reverse complement strand
TAAACTGTCGTTGATAGGTGTTGTTGCATTTTCATAATACTGCCAATGTACATCTTGTACATCTTTATATTTTTTAGAATAATATTTGGATACGAATCCAAAACAGGTGTCTATGCTAGCATGTTTCTGATAAGCAGTGTCATAATAAGTATATTCATGATACCAAACAGAGTCTAAAGCTTGAGGAAGATCTTCCAATACTACAAAAAAACCTTCTTTGGGTAGATCTATACCAAATTTACTAATATCTAATTCTGCCCAATCATTGCCTTTAGGTGCTGCAATAATAAATAAGGAATCTATAAGATCATTTTCTGGGCTCTGATCCAAAGGGTTTACCGTCATTAATCTAAGCCCAAAAGGGGTTGTTGGTTTGCCATGTTTTGATATGCCAACTCTTATTTTTTTGATATAGCCCTTATATCTATAATCATTATAGATACGTTGAGCATTACGTTGCAGAAAATCTTTTGCAAGCCCATAACTGTATTTCCTTTTTCTACCACTTTTAGTATGCCATCCGTCCCCAATTTTCCCCATTCCAGCCCGATAGCCCAAAATACCTTTTTTATATTTTTTCGGTTGAATGATAACCTGTGGAGCTACTATAGTTTTAGAACTTAGGTAGATAGTTTTTTTTGAAGATAACTCTGCTATTGAATAAGTGAGTGTGGTATAGTTAATATGTTGAATAACTAGACTATCTGTTTCCGATAGTTTAGAAAATGTAAAAGAACCATCTTTGAGGCTAATTACTTGTTCTTGGCTATTTTTTGACGTTAAGGTAGCTCCTATAATAGGTTTTTTGCTTTGTATATCTAACAAAAAACCTGTTATAGATTGTGAATAACCTTGCTGGCTTATTATTAGAAATAAGCTAACTAATTTTAATACTAAATTCATGAGCTAATACATTGAAGAAAAAGTGATCTAATAAGCTAGATTTTATATTTTCTAGGAGTTCAATGTATAGAGTTAATCTTAATCTTTTTTAGAATTTTCAAAACCATACTTGTCAATCAGGTAAACCAAGGCACCCATACTTGCAGCTCCTAACACCAATTCACGTTTATGTACATTCTCAAAAACATCGGTACGTGCATGATGGAAATCGAAATAACGTTGACTATCTGGACGGAAACCAAAGAGTACCGCTCCATGACTTTTGAGCTTAGAAATATCGGCAGCCGAACCACCTGTTTGTAAATAATACAATCCATAAGGAGCCAATACAGAACGCCACTCTTGAGCAGTAGCATAGCTAGGCTTAAGCAAATCTTTTTGAGCATCCATAGTGAATCCACGAGGTGTATGTCCACCTGCATCTGACTCTAAGGCAGCTATATGTTTTTCTCCCTTTTCTTTAGCTTTATCAGCATAAACAGTTGCACCATACATACCATTTTCCTCATTTGCAAAGAGTACACAGCGGATAGTACGTTGAGGCTTTAGCTCCATCTTGATCATTTGGTTTAGCACTTCCATCGCTTGTACTACACCTGCACCGTCATCATGAGCACCTTCACCTATATCCCAAGAGTCTAAATGTCCACCCACTACTATTATTTCGTTAGGGTATTTGCTGCCCTTTATTTCTCCAATTACATTGTGAGAAATACGCTTACCCATATGAGCACAACTCAAGGTGATATTGACACGAACTTTAGATTCTTTTTTGAGTAAAGCGCTCAAAAAATCAGCACTTTTGAGGCCGATACCTACTGCTGGAATAGGTTTTTGATCGCCAAAGATAGTAACTCCAGAATGAGGGACATCATCATATTTGAGTGTTAGTGATCTTGTGATAGTGGCTAAAGCACCCATTTTAGCTGCTTTTCTTGGGCCAGATGTACGCTGATCTCCAGCTCTACCATAAGCATGAAAGGTATTGATACGAGTAGCATCCATTGGACGATTGAAAAATACAATTTTGCCACGTACCTTACCTACACTCATTTTCTCCAATTCATCTAAGCTTTGTACTTCTATTACTTCTCCCGTAACACCCATTGGACCTGTGCCACCCGAAAAACCTAAAGCTGCTACCGCTAGCTCATGTGTACCTACTTGTCGAGAGTTGACAATTCTAGCCTTTTCTACCTCACCACGTTCCCAATAAGGAACTTCTACAGGTTGTGTCCAAACTCTATCTACACCCATATCCTTAAAAACTTCGCTTGTGTATCTTACTGCAGCTGCATATTGAGGAGAACCTCCCAAACGACCACCTATATTTTTACATAAGTAGCGCAACCAGTCGTGGCAAGAGCTATTGGTTAGCATTTGCTCATAAATTTTGGCAATTTGCTCAATATCTTCATCTGTTTGGCTATAAGTAGGCGCAAAACTACTGAATATCAGTAAACTTAGTAATAGCTGTTTCATATCTGAATTATAATAAATTAAAAGTTAATAGCTGTGAATTAAAAACAAAGCAGGACGTTTGTGAAAATTGGGGAGTTTGGTCTTTCTCCATTGAGCAATTGTTTGAGTCTTGACATATTCTGTATCTAAGGTCAAATCTGCTGCAATACAAAAGTGAGTCTTGGGATTTAATGTTTTTAGGATAGTTTCTATCAGTGCTTGGTTGCGGTATGGAGTTTCTATAAAAAGCTGTGTTTGTTGCTTCTGTTTTGATTCCTTTTCGAGCTGAACCAATGTTTTTTGTAGTTGGGGAGATTTGATAGGAATATATCCTTGAAAAGCAAAACGTTGCCCATTCATACCAGAAGCCATCAAAGCCAATAGGATAGAGGAGGGGCCTACAAAAGGAACAACCTCCAAACCTTTGTTGTGTGCTAATTGCACCAAATGAGCACCAGGGTCTGCTATTCCAGGACAACCTGCTTCAGATACTATCCCAATATTCTTGTTTTGTTGAATAGCAGGAAGCAAAAAATCCTCAATTTCTGCTAGGTCGGTACGTCTATTCAATTCAAAAAACTGCATTTCTTGAAGCGGAATAGGCGTTTTAGTTTCTTTTAGAAAACGTCGAGCAGTCTTTCCCTTTTCGACAACCCATACATCAATAGTATGAATACGATCTATTACGTATTTAGGAATAGTCTGTAATGCATCCTCGCCTAAAGGAGTTGGTATTAAGTAGATCTTGCCTGCCAATGTTGTTGGTTTAGAGTTTAAGTAGTGTGTATTTTTAGAAAAACTTCACACACTATTAAGTTTGATACAAAGCACAAAAGTACATTGGAATATTCTAAAAACAAAAAAGGTCATCTACATACTGTAGATAACCTTCTTTTACGTAGTTTTCATATAAAGCTATGCTCTATAATGAATAAATATAGTGAAGTTGTTTTAAATTTTAAACATAAAATAACCTCGATCTAAAATTTATTATTTGTCTTTAGGTAATTGGCTCTCTTTCAAAATCACTTTTTCCATACTTGCATCGCCCACATTTTCAGCACCTTTCATCTGAGCACGGATAAGTATTGCATAATCTAAGGTACAGTTTTCTAAATCTGTTTCGGTAAAGTTAGCTTCTGTCAAATCAGCTTTTACAAAACTAGCTCCAATAAGAGAGCTTTCTGAAAAGTCAGCACCCTTTAAGTTTGCCTCTACAAATTTAGCACCTGTCATATCACATTCCGTAAACACTGCACCTTCTAAATTACACTTACTAAAGTTAGCAACGTCCAAACCAGATTCACCAATATCAGAACCGCTAAAAATGGCACCTTTTAGGCTAGAAGATAAAACAGTTCCTTTTTTGATTTGCTCATCAGGGTTTTTCTTAGTGGTAAAACGAGATTCTTTATCACCAAACATTGTACCTCTCAAATCAGCATTTCTGAAAGTAGCACCATCCAAATTCATTCCTCTAAGATCTTTACCTGCTAACTCTGCTCCATCTAAATCAATTTGTGGCAACTCGCCATGTTTTTCTTTGTAGGCTTTTTGATAAGCTGTGAAATATTTATGCCCTTTCTGGATGATTTGATATTGCTTCTCATTGTAGGTTTCTTCATCTCCATCATCTTGTGCCGAAACCGTAAACGATAGTGCCAAAAAAAGGCAAATAGATAAGCTCCATTGTAAATTATGTACTAAATTTTTCATATCTTATAGATGTTTTAAAAATGTGTTTGAAGGTAGTTAATAGATATCAAGACTAAATTTTTATATCTATTGCTAACTAATAATTGTGCCAAGCTTCTTTTCAGAAAGGGCATCCTTTTTTGTAAGATTAAATTACAATTTAGAAGCTAAACATACAAAATTATAACTAAGTTTTTCGGTGAAAATAGTCGAAGTAGTAATTCTTATCAAAAAAAATAAATAATCACTTGATTTTTAATCCAATTATAAATGGCTAAAATTATAAAACCTCCAGAACTTATTCCTAAAAATACAACTAAACCAATATTATTTTTGGCAGGGACTATTGATATGGGAAAATCTGAAGATTGGCAGAGCTTCATAGGTAACAAACTGTCTGATTTAGACATAATTATATTGAATCCCCGTCGTGATGATTGGGATTCTTCTTGGAAACAAGAAATAGACAACAAACAATTTAGGGACCAAGTAGATTGGGAACTTGATGGATTAGACTGTGCAGACTATATCTTTTTTCATTTTGAACCAGATTCAAAATCACCGATTACTTTATTAGAATTAGGCCTTTATGCTAATTCTAAAAAGTGTTTGGTTCATTGTCCAAATGGATTTTGGCGAAAAGGAAATATAGATGTTGTGTGTGCACGTTATAATATACCTCAAGTTGATACGCTCCAAAATGCTTTAGAACTCCTAAAATCAAATTTAAAGAGCTAATTATTTAACGTGTCCATTATGAAAAACCTTTTACTCCTCTTATCTGTATTAACTATCTGCATCCTTACTGCTTGCAACAATCAAGAATCTCAAACTATAGACCTTGATAAAATTGGCACAGCTACTCGAACCAATAAAAGTGTAGAATTAGGAACGGGTTGGCATTATTCCCTTCGCTATAATTCATTAGAATCCACTAATGAGGATCTTACTTACCTTCTCTCCCAACAAACTAAAGGTGATGCAATATTAGTTACTATTACATTCCCTGAAAATATCCTAATCGAAAATCCTAAAACATTTGAGCTGCAACGAAATCATGATATGCTTGAAGAAGGTGGCATTTTAAATAAACGATTTCAGATCAATGGCAAATCATTTACGGGGACATTAGTAGGTAAACTAGGAGATAGCAACAAAAAAATATTAGTAGCGACTTATAAACAAGGAGAGATTACAGGAAAGCCTAAAATTTGGTCAGATCTAGGTCGGGTTCATAATGAATTAGAAAAGGCTACTTCTACTGATGAGCCAATAAATAATGTAGAAATTCTAGATGTAGAAACAACTCGTAAGCCTATAATCTATCTATATCCAGAGCAAGCTACAAAAATTCATGTAGAGTTAGATTATAATGGACAATTGACAACGACTTACCCTAAGTATGATGAAAGCAAAGGTTGGACAGTAGAAGCACAGCCTGATGGTACGCTTATAGACCCTGCTACCCAAAAAGAGTATTATGGCTTGTATTGGGAGGGGCTAGATAACCAACCTTATGACTTATCCACAGGTTTTGTGGTAAAAGGAGAGGCTACTGCCGATTTTTTGGATGAAAAGTTAGCTCAATTAGGCTTGACACGTAGAGAGGCAAATGAGTTTATAGTCTATTGGTTGCCTGAGTTGGAGCAAAACGAATACAATTTTATTCATTTTGCACAAGAAGAGTATAGAGAATTAGCAAAACTGCACATCACACCAAAACCAGAGACAATCATACGTGTATTTATGGTTTACAAGCCACTTAGACATAAGAGCCAAGTAGAAGAACAAAAATTACCTGCCGTTGAACGTAAAGGGTTTACGGCTGTAGAATGGGGAGGAACAATGTCTAAAAAAGGAAAGCTCAATTTGGTAAAATAAGAATGTATGAAATGGATAATAGGTCTAATAACAATAGTGCTCTTATTTACAAGTTGTAGAAGCACTAAAAGAGCTACTACTAAAACAAAACCCAAACCTCCGATAGAACTACACAAGCCTATTATCTATCTTTATCCAGAGCAAAACACCAAAGTGTATGTTCAACTAGATTATAATGGAGAGTTGACCACCACTTACCCTAAATATGATGAAAACAAAGGTTGGAGAGTAGAAGCACAACCAAATGGCACTTTAACAGATCCTATTACCCAAAAAGAGTATTATGGCTTATATTGGGAAGGTATCTCTAATTATGAATTTGATTTATCCACAGGTTTTGTGGTAAAAGGGGAGGCTACTGCCGATTTTTTGGATGAGAAATTAGCTCAACTAGGCTTGACAATGCGTGAGGCAAATGAGTTTATAGTTTATTGGTTGCCTGAGTTGGAACAAAATGAATATAATTTCATCCATTTTGCACAAGAGGAGTATAGAGAGCTAGCCAAACTACAGATCACACCAAAACCAGAGACCTTAATACGTGTATTTATGGTTTATAAGCCACTCAAGCAGCATATTCACGTAGTAGAACAAAAACTACCTACCGTTGAGCGTAAAGGGTTTACTGCTGTAGAGTGGGGTGGTGCTGCGTCTAAAGATGGAAAGCTTAATTTGATGAAATAAATAAAACATATAATATATGAAATGGATAATAGCTTTGACAACAATGCTCCTATTACTTTCGAGTTGCAGAAGTGCGAAGAAAAAAACTGAAAATCTTCCTCGAAAACCTATTATCTATCTATATCCAGAGCAAACAACCAAAGTGCACGTTCAATTGGACTATAATGGGGCGTTAACTGCTACTTACCCAAAATATGATGTAAGTAAAGGTTGGACAGTAGAAGCACAACCTAATGGCACCTTGATAGATCCTATCTCTCAAAAAGAATACTACGGATTATATTGGGAAGGAAAAGACCACCATACTTATGATTTATCCACAGGTTTTGTGGTAAAAGGAGAGGCTACTGCCGATTTTTTGGATGAGAAATTAGCTCAACTAGGCTTGACAAGGCGTGAGGCCAATGAATTTATAGTGTATTGGTTGCCTAAGTTGGAACAAAACGAATATAATTTCATCCATTTTGCACAAGAAGAATATAGAGAACTAGCCAAACTACAGATCACACCAAAACCAGAGACCCTCATACGAGTATTTATGGTTTACAAACCACTCAATCGGCATATTGAAGTGCCCGCACAAGAACTACCTACTGTAAAGCGCAAAGGTTTTACAGCAGTAGAGTGGGGTGGTGCTGTATCTAAAAATGGAAAACTAAATTTAGTAAAATAAGAACATAGTAAGAATGGGATTGTATTGGATTCCGATAGGTATAATAATAATATTACTAATAATAAAATATAGATGGAAAATTCTAGATTTTATAGGCGAACTCTTGGGAGGAGGTAAGGCGGGAAAACCTATTATTTACTTCTATCCTGAAAAGGAAACTGAGGTGCATGTACAACTAAATTATGGCGGGAAACTCACCACTACTTATCCTAAGTATGATGCGGCTAAGGGCTGGAACGCAACCATAAAACCTAATGGTACTTTGATCGATCTTACTACACAGAAAGAATATTATGCCTTGTATTGGGAAGGCATTGGTTTATGTCAATTTGATTTGTCCACTGGTTTTGTAGTAAAGGGGGAGAACGTAGCTGATTTTTTAGATGAAAAATTAGAACAATTGGGATTGACACGCCGTGAAGCCAATGAATTTATAGTTTATTGGTTGCCAGAGTTAGAAGTCAATGAATATAATCTTATCCATTTTGCACAAGAAAAGTATAGGGATTTTGCTAAATTAGAGATTAGTCCTAAGCCAGAGACTTTGATACGAGTGTTTATGGTCTATAAAACACTAAGCAAATCAATTAATATTCAAGAACAAGTCTTACCTGCAAAAGTAGAACGCAAAGGATTTACGGTAGTAGAATGGGGAGGAACTAAGGTCAAAAATACATTTTCTGATTTTGTAAAATAAAGACTTATGAAATGGGTAGCAGTCTGTAGTTTAATAATTTTGATGTTTTCGAGCTGTATTGGAGGCCGAAAGAAGAAACCCATTATCTATTTGTATCCTGAACAAACTACCAAAGTGCATGTTCAATTGGATTATGATGGAGAGCTCACCACAACTTACCCCAAATATGATGCAACCAAAGGTTGGATGGTAGAAGCACAACCTAATGGAACACTTATAGATGCAAATACTCAAAAGAGATATTATGGCTTATATTGGGAAGGTATAGACCAACAAAAGTTTGACTTATCTACAGGTTTTGTAGTAAAAGGAGAAGCAACTGCTGGTTTTTTGGATGAAAAGCTAGCTCAATTGGGGCTAACAAGGCGTGAAGCCAATGAATTTATAGTCTATTGGCTACCAGAATTAGAAAAAAATGAATACAACCTTATTCATTTCTCACAAAAAGAATATCAAGAGTTGGCTAAACTAAATATTAGTCCCAAACCAGAAACAATCATTCAAGTTTTTATGGCTTACAAGCCATTGTTAGAGCCTATTGCGGTGCAAGAACAGGAGTTGATAACTCCAAAGCGTAAAGGGTTTACGGTAGTAGAATGGGGCGGTTCTAAATTAGCTAAAAGACATATCTTGAAGTAAAACCCTAATCATATGAAATACCTACTATTTTGCTGCATATTTTTTGCTAGTTGTAGTCATTCTGTAGTCAATAAAAAAAATACAGAAAAGAATACGAGCTCTACAACCAACACAACTAAGATAGTAACTACAACAGATACAACTACTACAGAGGATAAGAGTTGCCTTAAAGACTATACCCTCAAAAATGAGGAGGGTATTTATACTATAACAATAGCCAAAGATTGCATAGAAGACAATACACTAAAACTACAAGAGCGCTTGGATGCTATGAACAATCTGAAAGAGAGTTTAATTGGCCTTGCTTTAGGCGCTTCGGGGCATAATTATTATGGATTTAAGGAGGTTCTAGTCAATGGGAAACCATTTACAGGCAAAATAATAGGCTATGATAAACAACATACTGGAAAAGATAAAATAATGGAGCTAAATCTCAAAAATGGCTTGCGAGATGGCAACCTAAAAACTTGGGAAGGGGAGTTTTTAGAGCTTGATTATTTATATAAGGAAAATAAGCGTATACAGGTTATAAAACACAAAGAACCTCAACCTGATAAAAAACCAATAATATACCTTTATCCAGAAGAGACTACAACCATCAATGTTAAATTAGCTTATCAAGGCACTTTAACTACTACTTATCCTAAGTATAATACTAGCAAAGGTTGGGCAGTAGAAGCCCAACCCAATGGCACTTTGTTGGATGCCTCTACTCAAAAGGAATATTATGGTTTGTATTGGGAAGGCGAATCTTATTGGCCTTATGACCTTTCTACTGGCTTTGTGGTAAAAGGAGAGAACTCTGCTGATTTTTTAGATAAAAAGTTAGCTCAATTAGGACTTTCTCGTAGAGAAGCTAATGAGTTTATAGTCTATTGGTTGCCACAACTAGAAAAAAACAACTACAATCTTATCCATTTTGCACAAGAGGATTATAGAGCATTAGCTCAACTAGAAATAAGCCCTCAACCAGAAACCTTACTACGTGTCTTTATGGTTTTTAGAGCCTTAGATCAATCTATTGATATTATAGAACAAGACTTACCAACTGTAGAACGCAAAGGATTTACGGTAGTAGAATGGGGCGGGACAGAGTTGCCTAAACAACATAACTAAAACAAATGCTTAGGGAATGAAACTCATCATTTTTTGTGTCATCATTTTTTTAGGATATAGTTGTTCTATCAAAACACATCAAGAATTAGAAAGAACAGTAATTCTACAAGATTCTATATCTAATAATATAGATACAATTCATTGTTTTAGTGCTTATATTATTCAAAATGAGGAAGGGGCTTTTAATATTGAAATAGCAGAAGGATGTATAGAGAAAAAGACTCTCTACTTAAAAGAGAAAGATAGTCTAGAAAGGGGGAGTAGTTTGATGGATTTAGCGGAAACTGCATCTGAAACAGGAGACTACGAATACGATTTTAAGGAAGTCAAGGTCAATGGCCAACCATTTACAGGAACAATAATGGGATATGACCGAAGCCTTGATAGAAATAAACTCATTAAAATACAACTAAAAAAAGGACTGCGTTTTGGTCGGCTAAAAATTTGGCAACCACCTGTATTAAAAGTGCATTATTTCTATGAATACAATAGGCGAGTTCATGTATTTAAAGGGCCTGCTCCTCTAGTGGTAGTGACTAAACCAATCATCTATCTTTATCCAGAAAAGTCTTGTGAGGTCATTGTAAAATTAGACTACAAGAATAACTTGACTATACTTTATCCTAAATTTAATATAGAAAATGGTTGGACCATAAAAGCACAACCTGATGGAAGGTTGATTGATCCTACTACACAAAAAGAGTATTATGGCTTGTATTGGGAAGGAGATTCTGACAAGGTATTTGATCTGTCTACAGGTTTTGTAGTGAAAGGGGAAAAATCTGCTGATTTTTTAGATAAAAAGTTGGCTCAATTGGGACTTTCTCGTAGAGAAGCCAATGAATTTATAGTATATTGGTTACCTCGTATGGAGAAAAATAAGTATAATCTTATTCATTTTGCACAGGAGGAATATAGGTCTTTAGCCCAACTAAAAATAAGTCCTAAACCACAGACTTTGATACGCGTGTTTATGGTCCTCCAACCCTTAGATAAAACAATTAATGTTCCCCAACAAGATTTACCCACGATAGAGCGCAAAGGATTTACGGTAGTAGAATGGGGAGGAACAGAATACCCTAAAAGAAGAGAATATGAATAATATAGACCCCTTAGATCAACCTATATTGCCAAAGAAAAGTAATAAGAAGCGTTTTATTATATTAACGATAATATTAGGAGTGGTTACCGCATTAGCAGGCCTTACATTTTTATTACTAAAAACAGATCCACCACTACCTCCTCCAGAGCCTGATTCTATAAGAGAAAAACCAATTATTTATCTATATCCAGAACAAACCACTAAAATTCAAGTACAGTTAAATTATAATGGGGAATTAACAACGACTTACCCTAAATACGATATTCAAAAAGGCTGGACAGTAGAAGCTCAACCTAATGGAACTTTGTTAGATCTTACTACTCAAAAAGAATATTATGGTTTATATTGGGAAGGTGTTGATAATCAGAGTTTTGATCTGTCTACAGGTTTTGTAGTGAAAGGAGAAGAATCTGCTAGGTTTTTAGATGAAAAGTTGGCTCAATTGGGCTTATCTCGTAGAGAAGCCAATGAATTTATAGTATATTGGTTACCACAGATGGAGAAAAACAAATACAACCTTATTCATTTTGCACAAGAGGACTATAGAGCTTTAGCTCAACTAAAAATAAGCCCTCAACCTGAAACTTTGATACGAGTATTTATGGTGCTCCAACCTTTAGAAAAAAGAATTGATGCCCCCAAGCAAGATTTACCTACTGTAGAGCGTAAAGGATTTACGGTAGTAGAATGGGGAGGAACAGAATATCCTAAAAAAGTAGAATATGAATAATATAGAACCCTTAGATCAACCACCTCAATTTAAGAAGAAGAAAAACAGTAAAGTCCTCCTATTGATAATTATTGGAGGACTAGTTCTTGCTATGCTAGCAGGTTTCTTCTTTTTTAGAATGCAAGTAGAGCCACCACCTGAACCTGTTAATGAGAAGCCTATAATTTATCTGTATCCAGAGCAGAAAACAACTATTAATGTTCAATTAAACTATAGAGGAACTCTAACGACTACTTATCCTAAATATGATTTGGATAAAGGTTGGGAAGTAGAGGCTCAGCCTGATGGGACATTGTGGGATACTAAAACTGAAAAAGAATATTATGGGCTGTATTGGGAAGGTAGAGCCCATTGGCCTTTTGACCTTTCTACTGGTTTTGTAGTAAAAGGAGAAGAAACTGCCGATTTTTTGGATGAAAAACTGGCAAAACTGGGTCTAAACCGTAGAGAAGCTAATGAGTTTATAGTCTATTGGTTGCCACAGTTAGAGCAAAACGAGTATAATCTTATTCATTTTGCACAAGAAGCTTATCAAGCTTTAGCTGAACTCAATATTAGCCCTAAACCAGAGACCTTGATACGAGTATTTATGGTTTTTGAACCATTAGATAACTATATTAATATTCCTGAACAAGACTTACCCACTGTAGAGCGTAAAGGATTTACAGTAGTAGAATGGGGAGGCTCTAAATATCCTAAAAGAACGAATTATGAATAATGTAACAGAACCTAAAGACAACAAAAAAACAATCTACATAGTAGCTGGAGTGATTGGAGCTATTGGACTAATAATCCTACTCTATTTTATGTTGAAACCATCACCTCCTCCTCCAGAAGTTGATAAAAAACCTATAATCTATTTATATCCAGAGCAAAAAACGACAGTTAATGTACAGTTAGATTATCAAGGTGAGTTAACTACTACTTATCCTAAGTATGATGCAAGCAAAGGCTGGATAGTAGAAGCGCAACCTAATGGCACTTTGGTAGACCCTATCACTCAAAAAGAGTATTATGGTTTGTATTGGGAGGGAAAAGATTCCTATCAGTATGATTTGTCTAAGGGGTTTGTAGTACAAGGAGAGGATGCAGCTGACTTTTTAGATGAGAAATTAGAAACATTAGGTCTAAACCGTAGAGAGGCTAATGAATTTATAGTTTATTGGTTGCCTATTTTGGAGCAAAATGAATACAATTTTATCCATTTTGCGCAAGAAGAATATACTCAACGAGCAGAATTGAATATAACTCCAACTCCAGAAACATTTATTCGATTATTAATGTGTTTCAAATCCTTAGCATCGCCTATAAATATAGAGCCCCAAGAACTGAAAGCTCCTCAGCGCAAAGGATTTACGGTAGTAGAATGGGGAGGAAGAGAAGTTGGCCAAAATATTTTGCAATAAATATAGAAACAAAGGTAATATCTTGATCTTTTTTGCAATAAAGACATGGTTAACAAAATAACTATAGGCCACTAAATTTTCGCAAGCGATTGATATTTATAGTTAGTACTTTATTTTTTAATTAAAGGAATGAATATCAGGAACTAAGAAATAATGGTTTTTGAATTTTATCAGAAAAATCAAAAATAGTGGACTATTAAAAATTAAGAACACCATTTCAATTAAAAAAAGAGAAGACCCTTGTTATGAAAATTATATTTATACTTAGTTTTTTTGTTGCACTTAATAGTCCTCAAGCACAGTTAGAAGAATATGTGCGTCAGATAAACCCTGAATTGTTTATGAACAATATAGACAATGAGCGATTGTTTGCACAAGAACTTAGTACAGATGATTATTTATCATTCAACAGAACTATTCAACGTAAGAATGTAGATGATCAAGCTTATCAATACCACTTGTTACCAACTAAAGAAAATCCAACAGTATTAGAGTTTAGAGTAGATAGCAAAACGGCCTTTGATGAAACAACTAATAGTGCAGGAGAGCAAATACTTTCAGAAGAATTGGTTTATCAAGATTTTGGCTTGACTATTTATACTTTGGAAAACAAAAAGTGGAAAAAAAGCAATGTAGCAGTATTCCCAGAAGGGTTTGAATCTAAACTACAAGAACTATTTCCTCAGCTAGTCAAAGGCTCTGATTGGTATTTTTATAATCAAGAACTAGACAATTTAGTAGAGGTGAGCTATAACAACAAAAAGTTAATATTCTCACAGGCTGGAGAGGCTAAAATTAGCTTAAAATGGAAAAAAGAGCAGTTTTCAGTACGTTAATTGATTCTTTAAAATTCTATTAAAATATATACGACTTGTAGTTAACATAGCTACAAGTCGTTTTTTATTGCTAATTTCACCCTCCCAGTAAGAATCATTTCAAAATTTCAAATTAGCACATTAACATATGTATCCGAATTTACGATATGCATTTTATGATATATTTGGTATAGATCTGCCAATGTTAGGGTTGGTTCAATCCTATGGATTTTTCTTGGCTTTAGCCTTTTTTGTGAGTGGAACTTTGCTACACCTAGAACTAAAGAGAAGAGAGAACCTAGGTATGCTAAAAGGGATAGAAGAGAGTGTAAAAGTAGGTAAACCGCTATCTATTATTGATCTTGCTATTAATGGCATTATTGGATTTATACTTGGATTCAAAGGTGTCTATGCTATAATGAATACAGACCTGTTTACAGGTCCTGATGCAAAAGATGCTTTGTTTTCTATGGCTCATGGCAATTGGATAACAGGCGTTTTATTAGCAGCAGGATTTGTAGGTTGGAAATATTATGAAAAGAAAAAAGAACTAGAGGAATATCCTAAACCTCAGGTAATCAAAGAAACAGTTATGCCTCACCAAAGAGTGAGTGATATTGTGATTATATCAGCAGTGAGCGGCATTTTTGGAGCTAAAATGCTTTATGTTGTAGAATATTCTACAGCACAAACTTTTTGGGAAGACTTGACAAGTGGTAGTGGTTTGACGGTATACGGAGGACTTATTTTTGCATTTTTTGTAGTATCCTATTATATACACAGAAAGCAAATTCCCTTACGTCAAATGTTAGATGTATGCTCTCCTGCATTGATAATGGCTTATGGTATAGGTCGTTTGGGCTGTCATTTTTCGGGAGATGGCGATTGGGGAGATCCAAATCTTGCGCCACGCCCAAATTGGTTATCTTGGTTGCCTGATTGGATGTGGGCTTACCGTTATCCTAACAATGTAATTAACGAAGGACTTATCTTAGATGATTGTGTATATCCTGATGCTTTTGGAGATTATTGTCATGTCTTAGCTCAAGCTGTTTATCCTACAGCGGTATGGGAATTTTTGATGGGATCTGTTATCTTTTTGATCTTATGGAGCTTGCGCAAACGAATCAAAATACATGGTTTGTTGTTCTCTGTCTATTTAATGTTTAATGGAATAGAGCGTTTCATGATTGAAGTGATCCGTGTTAATGATAACTACACAGTGTTAGGCATTAGAATGACACAATCTCAAGCTATTGCAATTGTATTGTTTACAATAGGACTATTCTTTACAGTTTATTTAGGAAGACAACAGATGCAACTAAAAGATAAACCTGATAAGTTAAGTGAATAGAATGGATGGAAGTGATAAAATAGAAAATGAATAGGTATTAGTTATCTAACTAATATTATAGTATAATAAGGCAAAAAGTGCAGTGATAGCTAAGTCTATTACTGCACTTTTTTTATAAAAAAGACTTCAAAAATAGTGTAGAGTTGTTTACTTCTAGTTCTTAGCTTAGGTAAATAATCGACTTAATAAAACACCTATATAAATAGCTGCAATACCTAAAAGTAAACTAGCTGAAAGGTATAATATAGCTGTGTTGGAGGCTTGTTCTTGAAAAAGAGCTAAAGTCTCCTTTGAGAAGGTCGAAAAGGTACTGAAACCACCACAAAATCCTGTTCCAATCAATAGCTTATATGGATTGGATATAGGATGCTTGGCCATCCAACCTACCAAAATGCCTAAAACAATGCAAGCTAATATGTTGGCGAGTAGTGTAGCCCAAGGAAACGCTTGAGGAGAGGAGGATGGTAACCATAAACCAACTGCATAACGACAAAGACTACCCAAACCACCACCCAGAAAAACTAGTGCAAAATTAAGCATTACAAATTGAGTTTTTTGCGTCGAATTATTTCTACCATTAAGGTGAGCAAAAATGCAAGTCCTAAGGTCAAAAATAATAAAGGAAGGGTGCCTAAACCTTGAAGGAGATAAACAAATATAATAAATGCTATATTGGTCACACTCAAAATGATAGTAGCTTGAGAATGTGAACAACCTATATCTAAAAGTAGGTGATGGATATGTGTTTTGTCTGGATAAAAAGGGGATTTCCCTTTTAGAATACGTCGAGTAAATACTCTTAGGGTATCAAATAAAGGTATGATTAAAATACCTACAGCTACTGCTGGTACTGATTGTATAGTCCATTCATTTACATAGCTTTTGTTCATTTCTATAAACGAGATAGCCAAAATAGAACTCGTCAACCCTATAAGCAACGAACCAGTATCGCCCATGAATATCTGAGCAGGCGATACATTATAACGCAAAAATGCAATAAGTGAACCTGCTAAGGCAGCAGATAGTATAGCCAAATCTAGTCGACCAACCTTATAAAACCAAGCTCCAAACGTTAAAGATACAATACAGCCAATGGTAGCTGATAAGCCATTAATCCCATCAATTAAGTTGAGTGCATTGATGATGACAATCATTGTAAATACAGATAAAATAATACCCACCCATTCAGGGATATCCTGTATCCAAAAAATACCGTATAAGCTGGTTAATTGGATCTTAGCATTGTAGACTAGGAGTAGGGCAGCGGCAATCTGCCCCAGAAATTTCTTACTGGGTGAAATAGGTATAATGTCATCTTTGGCCCCTATCAGGAAAATGACAATGAAGGCACATAAAATATATTGTATATACTGATGAGATGGGTAAGCCTCTGAACTAAATGGTATCCAATAGGTAACCGAAAAGATAAGTCCTGCAAAAATCCCTAGTCCTCCTAGAGTTGGAATATTCTTATCATGAGAGCGACGTTCATCTGGTTCATCAACCAAATGTTTTTCTACCGCAATTTTAATGATAGAAGGAATTGCAAAATAAGTAATTAGAAAAGCAGTCAGGAAGGCAGGTATAATAGTGTACATATTTTGCTAGAGGTGTTTAGGCTAAAAGTAGACTATAGGCTGACTTATTGTTAGAGGAGGTCATAAAAATACCACAGTGTGTTATGTACACACTGTGGCAATTATATTTTAGTAAGCTCTTTTTACACGTACTTCTGCACGACGGTTTTTTTGTTTACCATTGTCGCTAGTATTAGGTGCTATAGGATATTTCTCTCCATAGGCATTATATTTCAATCGCTTGTCGCTAATACCTGATCCTAAGATATATTTCAGTACAGATTTAGCTCTTTTCTCAGATAAACCAGTATTGTAGTTAGCAGACCCATCAGAATCAGCATGACCTGCGATCTGAAGCTCTAATACAGCACATTTGCGCATAGCTTCTACTACTTTGTCTAGTTTACGTAGAGAACCACTGTTGATACCAGAACGATCATAATCGAAGTATATAGCTGATTTTAGAGCTGTTAAATCTAAACGTTGGCAGTACTCTTGCTCGTCTGGGCTTAAGTTTTTAGGTTCTGGGAAACCTGTTGTTACAACTCCAGCATATTTATCAGAAGCCACGTTTCCAATATATATACCACCAAAGTTATTGCCATTCGGGTCAGTTCCAGAACTATTCCAAATAGGAGTGTTGGCAATTGGTTTACCTTCACCATTTGTCAAGAAACCAAACTCATCAATTTTGACAATATTACCTTCAGAATCTAGAATGTTGTTTTCTTCGTCAAACTTATAACCACCTGTTTCAGTGTATTTATTTCCTTGACCATCTACAATATTTCCTTCATCATCGATGTTTACAATATTTTCGTTGCGATCTCTTATATTTCCTTGAGTATCCTTGTAATAACCACGAGTAGCTACACCATCATTTTTAGCAGCAGAATTAGCTAATTCTTTTAGTCTATCCATTTCTGCCTTATCGATAGGACAACCATTGTGTTGTGCAATACCGTAGTAACCAGGACATTCGTCGATATCATCTTTGATTCCATCACCATCCTCATCTGGACAACCATTTGCAGTAAATAATCCTTTTACATCAGGACATTCATCTACATCATTCTCCACACCATCACCATCAATATCATTTTCATCCTTGCCAGGGCAGCCCATAAGTCCTTCCCCATATACATCAGGACAATCATCTTCTGGGTCAATAACACCATCATAATCAGAATCTAAACAACCTAATAAGTTAGCAAAACCTTTTTGATCAGGGCATTTATCTTCATGGTCGTTAATCCCATCTTTATCTGCATCTGGACAACCCATAGTACGCAAGCTACCATGAATATCTGGACAACGATCTTCCTCATCAGCTATACCATCATAGTCTCTATCTGGTGCATCTGTAGTAGATAAGTTGATTGGTGGTAGGTCATCATCGCCTTTTTTGCTCTTACCTTTTTTGCCAAAGTTGATTGCTATACCCAAAGAGTGATGCCAAAATGCACGTTGGTTAGCAGGGACAGAAGCGTCCATTAAAATGGTATAATTGTAAGTGGACTGCAAAATGATATTGACAGGAGATTTAGGTATACGGAAGTTGATTCCTAAACCTGCAGGAAAGAAGACTTGCCATTTCTTGAAATCTTTGAAAGACGAACCTCCAGCACCTACTTTAAGGAATGGAGATACCACAAAGTCTTCAGGCATGATAACTCCGTTATCAAACTTAAAACGTAAGGCTAAATTACCAGTGAAAAAATTATCACGGATAGTGAAATTGGTTGCGTCTGCATCCATAGGATGACGAAGGCGTCCAAAACCAGACTCTACTCCTAAGTCAAACCATTTGCCAAGACGGCGCATGGCAGAGAGTTCTACTCCCCATCCATAAACCTCTGGTTTAAAAAAGTTACCCTTTTCCATGGCATAGTGACTGTAAACTCCTCCGTGAAGACCTATTCCCCAAGGGCGTTTACTGCTTTGTGCAAAACTATGCACACAAAAAGAACTAACAATCAGGGCAATTGTAAGTAATTTAATTTTCATGATAGCTATCAAATTAATTTTTATAAAACGTTGGCCAAACGTTTGAGACTATTTATCTGTATTTTTTTGTGGATTGTTCTAAAAAATAAAAACAATCTCTTGTATATATACTATAAACGCCAAAAATAAGGATTTTGGTTTGTTAATAAGCAATATAAGACAACTTATTATAGAAATATACTCAAAAAATGCTACAAAATCAGCAGTTTGAGTAAAAGCTGCTTAGATAAGGACATAAAAAAAGAGTAAATTGACAAACAATTTACTCTTTCCTATATTTTTGAGGATAGTTACTAGAGTTGTTTCAGCAATTGTTGCATAGAAACACGCTCAGCTACTATTTTTTCTACTTGGTCAATCGGTACACGTTCTTGTTTCATAGAATCACGCTCACGGATAGTAACCATATTGTCATTCAATGTATCATGATCGATAGTGATACAGTAAGGCGTTCCAATTGCATCTTGTCTGCGATAACGACGTCCAACAGCATCTTTCTCATCATACTGACATTGGAAAGAGAATTTCAGTTGATTGAATATATCTCTAGCCTTACCTGTCAATTGTTCATTGTTTCTCAACAATGGCAATACTGCACACTTGATAGGCGCAATAGCAGGATGTAATTTCATCACTGTACGTGTCTTCATGTTACCATCAGCATCAGGAGCTTCATCCTCTTGCAAGGCACCACTCAACATTGCCAAAAACATACGATCTACTCCTACCGAAGTTTCTACTACATAAGGTACATAGCTATCTTTTAGTTCTGGGTCAAAATATTGTAGTTTTCTACCCGAAAGATCTTGATGTGCATTCAAATCAAAGTCTGTACGAGAATGTACTCCTTCCAATTCTTTGAAACCAAATGGGTATTTGAACTCAATATCCAAAGCAGCATCTGCATAATGGGCCAAAGCTTCATGATCATGGAAACGTAAGTTTTCTTGAGGTGTACCTAAGGCTAAATGCCATTTCATACGAGCCTCTTTCCAGTATGTATAGAATTTTTGTTGATCGCCTGGACGTACAAAAAACTGCATTTCCATTTGTTCAAACTCACGCATACGGAAGATAAACTGACGAGCAACAATCTCATTGCGAAATGCCTTACCAATCTGTGCAATTCCGAAAGGAACTTTTTGACGAGAGGTGTTCAATACATTCAAGAAATTGACAAAAATACCTTGTGCTGTTTCTGGTCTTAGATAGATCTTTCCATCATCGCCAGCTACAGCTCCTAGTTGAGTAGCAAACATTAAGTTGAACTGACGAACATCTGTCCAGTTGCGACTTCCACTCTGAGGACAAGCAATTTCTAGATCTACGATCAATTGCTTGAGCTCAACCATGT
>JAAEPD010000256.1 GCA_024222455.1 Aureispira sp. | reverse complement strand
TGCACTGAATCATATAGTTATCAAACACACACCACTCGTCATCATCCCAATCTCCAAAGAACAATCTACCAAACTCATCTTGTGGTGTATAGTTTTTATTGTAATGTTGGTGAAGCTCTAGCTCCCACTTTCTTCTTTGAAATGAGTTACCTGCTCCCTTAATTGCATAATTTGTCGTAATGGAAATCTTAGGACTCTTGCTAAATGGAATCTTTATAGCGTCCTTATTCTTTTTCTCAAGTGTTAATCCTTCAGTCACTACACTAAACAATCTTTCAAAGTCAAAGTATTTCTTTACATCATCAAAGCAAAGTATCTGAGTATCTGCTGATACTAATTGATAAGCAAATGATTTAGAGAAATCAAATGCCTTACCATCAATAGTTACTAGCTTTTTCATGTGACTCAGAGCGTTCATAAAAATACCCTTACCCGTTCCACCTTCTGGATTGTCAGAGATGACCTCATCATTTAGAATAACTGCAGGACAATACGATAAGTTCTTGTGACCATGCATGAGAAATCCTATCGTTGATTGCATTGACTCTGTTCTGACAGGATTGTTAGCGCTTATGTTTTCAATAAACTTCTTGTAATCACAATCCACTTGCTCGCACCTTTTATAGACTCTATCTATAACATGATCTTTCCATACATACCCCCCTAAATCTACATAGTCTATGTCAATGACCTCATCTTTCTTGACTTGTACTGCACAGTTCCTGTAATATAAATAAGATGAATCCTTTGTATCAGCTATAAAATATATATCAATGGTGCCTAGCAGAGTTAAAAACTCTTCACGAAAGAACCTGGTTTGCTCTGCAAAGTAATTGTATATCGATACATCCTCAAAATGGTAGAGCTTGTCAAGTATAAAATCTTTTATCTCCTTCTCGCTTGTATGGTCTATAAGATTATTAGTAACCTTTACAAACACATAGTTCTTCCCTCCCTCTGGACAATACTTATAAAAGCCATTGTCCTCTAAGAATCTTTTAAAAAGCAAAGGAACAATCTTGATAGTACCTTTCTCGTTTTTAGTCCAGAAATGTTCATCTTCCTGCTCCTCTGCTTTATCGATAACGGCCTCAATGTCATCGATTTTTAAATTAGTCTCTTGTAAATCTCTTCGTATATCTTTTTTTGAATCTCCCCTTTTGATTCTTTGCTTTATATCATTGATGGTTTCAGTATCTTCATAGAACTTAGTGTTAAAATCTGCGGTGTTTCTGTATGCAGAATCAATCGTGGTTTCTATCTCTACTTTACTAAAGCCTGATGACTCATACTGCGAACAGACAAACGAGGCTATATTTTTACTAACACCAAACTCATTCAATGCCATAGCTAGTATATATAAGTTGTGGTTACGCTGCCCCTCAACCATAGGGTACTTCTTCTGGTGCCACTTGGTTAGTATCTCTATTATCTTATTTTCACTTGTGATTTTAAGAACAGGTACATCTTTAATAACACTTCTCTCTTCATACTCTTCCTCCTCAATCTTCTCCCAAACAGATGATGTCTCGTTTATAAAAAGTAAACGATCATAAGACTCATAACAAACCCTGGATATATTTTTAGAGGTAGCATCAAAGTAAGAAGAGTTGAACTCTTTCTTAAGTGAGTTGAAATACTTGGTGTGGTTCTCTGGTTCTGCTGGTATCTTAACTAAAACTTTTAGACCATTACCAGATGGAGAAACAAACACAGAATAAACAAACTTATTGTTTTGGAAGTTCTCCTTGTCTTCCAACATATCTTTTTTCTTTTTGTAGCCATCAAAGTCTAGGCATATAAGACCACTGTGTTTTTCTATTGATGAGTCTGCTCTCTTTCTAAATTCACCAGAGAAGCATATAGCTGGAAGGTTTTTCTTTAGATCATTTCTTTTACCCTTATCCTTTTCAGCTCTAATTTTTTTTACTAAGTCTTGGTTCTTTCCATCTTTGATTCTTTGTAAGATATATGTAACATCTTTTATAAATGGCGTTTCTGTTTCTCTTATGTTCTGGAATATTGTTACTATGTGAGGCATGATTTGATTTTATTTGATTAAAAAAAGATGGGAGGATGACCAATAATATGAAAAAAAACTATTCCTCCCACCTTAACATTAAAATTAATTTTAAAACTAGAAAGGCAGATTGTCCTTTTCCTCAGACTTATCTGCTTTATCTCCTGTTTTTACATAGGGTGTACTAACTTGAATGGACAGCTTGTAGTCTCCTGCTTGGGTAGTTCCCTCCCATGCAGAAATCTCAAACTCTTTACCATCTAGGTCAGTCATTGTTCCCTTTAAATCCGGTTGGGTATCCTTTTCTTTGTAACTATTTTTGAAAAGTGAACCTCTTCCTTCTTTGTGTTTGTATTTAGTTGTACTCATAGATTAAATATTAAATTAAAATTCTCCTTTAAAAATTATATCCTCGATACTTTCCTCTGCATCTTTTGCAAAATATTTATCGTAGTGATACAATGCTTGTTCCACCTTCTCCTTTGCTCTCGCAATTGTTTCAGGAGTTGGATTAAATATACCGACATCATAAGTCATAGTGCCTGGTTTTGTTCCGATAGGCTTTTTGGTTTTTCCTATTACAAAAAATACCATAGGCATACCTGAAAGGGTTTGATATATAAAAGATTGGGTATCATAATAATAATAAGGTGCATTCCTAGTGAACTTTGCTACATCTCCTGAAGTCTTCAGATCTATTACCATTCCCTTGCTTATACAATCACACTTCCCTTTAAACTGATGCCCCATAATCTCGCCAATCATTGGCTCTTCATATTTAGCGTCAAAGTCTAGAAGGTAATCCTTCATAAACTTTACTTTGTTGTTATTCTCATTCATAAACCAATCAACTAACTCTTTAATCTCGTCTGCCTCTGAAGTCTTCAAAGCAAAGTCTACCTTATTGTCTTCTAAAAACTTTTTATAGGTAGCGTCTCTCCTGGAAACATCTGCGATTAAAAAGTCTTTCGCTTTGTCTGGCTCAAGAATAAGTTGATGGAATAACCTTCCCTTTTCTAAGTTCTCGTTAGATTTTACCGGCAAATGAAATGCCTCTGGAGTATCCCTCAACACCTTTATGTCTGAGTTAGATAAGTATTGCTTACCAAACTTTCCGTAGTAATGTTTGTCGTCCCTTAACTTATCAATAATCTTTTTATTTTCCATAAAGCTCTTTGTTAAGTTTTTCTATCTGAGTCTCGTCCACTATGTACTTATCCATAAGTCTTGATAAGATTGTATCCCATTTTACTTTCTGAGACTGAAGCCTCTTTGAAGTCTCTACAATCTTTGACCAATTATCATCTGTTACCTTAACTTTTTTAGCCGAACTCTCTTGGTTTGACTTGCTTATTTCCTCAGCAGTTATTTGAGGAATATCCTCCCCAGCATATATATACAATCCCATTCCATGCATAGCTAAGTTTTTAGTTAAACATCTCATAAGTGTACTATTGATCTGAGTTGAAGTTGGTTTCAAAACCGATTGGTTTCTATTGTCCATAAC
>JAAEPD010000255.1 GCA_024222455.1 Aureispira sp. | reverse complement strand
TTCGGGTCCATTATTATTTACTTCTTCCTCTGTTTCTTCTATCATATCTTAAGATCTTTCAGATTTTAGCTGTTCTAAATACTCTTGTTTATCATCTCTATACAGGAGGTTCATCGTCTCAAAAGGAATAATCATGCCTTCTTTGCTAACAATATGTACACAAGACTTTTTGATCGCTCGAACATCAAAATCATAAGCATCCATGAAATTCATGATAATAATCCGAAACAGGTTATCGTACTTCAAGCCTGGAGCAGAAACCTTGGGTAGGCAACAAAGCAGTTCATTAAAATCTTCCTCTATAGTATCTACACTATTGGCCGTGCTAAATAGATTGAGCATATGATTTTTTAGACGCAAATCTTGCTCATAAACAATCGTATTTGCTGAGTTTTCTAAGAGTTGCTGAGGATCTACAAAACGAGTCAAAGGGAATACCTCTCCTTTCAGTTTCATTGCATAGCCCATCACCAACGCATCAGGATTGCAAGGCACTGGAATCAAATCATTCGGTTCAAATATATCTGTTTGTTCCAAGATTTGAGTGCGAACATCTGTTAGTGTCAAGCGATCTTTAGCAGGATCAAAATTATCTAAACGACCCGCAATTTGTGTAGGCTGGAAAGTGATTCCACGCACACAAGGTTGTTTTAGGGCATATTCTATTATTTTTCCAATCTCGTCATCATTTTGCCCTTTTTGGAGGGTTACTACCAATGTAGTAGGAATGTTGAGTTTATTGAGATGATCTAAAGCTTTTTTGCGAATATCTGTTAGGTCACGTCCCCGCATATTCATTAGGACCTCTGGTCTAAAAGAATCAAATTGTAGATAAACCTCAAATTTTGGAGTGTATTCTACTAGTCGCTGAGCAAACTTAAAATCATTCGCAATACGTAGTCCATTGGTGTTGACCATTAGGTGTCGGATAGGACGTTTTTTAGCAGCATCCAAAATCTCAAAAAACTGAGGATGAATAGTAGGCTCACCACCACTCAATTGCACTACATCTGGTTCGCCTTCATTTTTTACAATTACATCCAACATAAACTCTATTTCCTCTAGTGTGCGATGTCTTCCATGAGTAGGAGAGGACTCTGCATAGCAGGTCGGACATTTTAGATTGCAACGATCAGTCACTTCTATCAATGTCAGACAAGAGTGTTGTTCATGATCAGGGCAAAGGCCACAGTCATAAGGACAACCATACTCCGTTTTTGTATTAAAGGTTAGTGGATATTCTGATGCTTTATTATAGTTGCGAATGCGCTTGTAATAGTCAATATCTGTAGCAATTAAGGTCTTTTGACGACCATGTTCTTTACAGGTTTTGAGCATATATACATTACCCTCTTCAAAAATTATTTTAGCATCTATGCGACGCAAACAGTCATTGCAAATACTAGTGGTATGATCGTAATAAACGTACTTACTTACTTTAGCCATTTAATTTTTATTTAGGATTATAGATGTTTTTAATTTGATTAGTGTTGGAAAATAGCTCAATACACCAACAATACAAGCCCATTGTATGCTAGTCATGCCTCCTAGAACTACTATGCCAGGGCGTATAAATTCGATAAGTAAACGATAAGCAAAATAACTCATCAAGAATATCTTGAAACGAGCACCATTGACTAAGGTATATCGCTTTTCTAATGCTCGAATACCCAACCATAATAAAAGTAGGAAGATTATTTCGTATAAAGCAGTAGGATGGCGCAAAAGTCCATCTCCTAAATCCATTGCCCAAGGTAGTGTGCTCTCAATCCCATAGGTTTGTTCGTATACACCAGTAGTGAAACAACCAACTCGACCAATCATCATTCCTAATATAATAGGAAAAGCAAAAAGGTCGCCTGAGGATCGTGTTACACCTATTATTTTTTTAGTGAGCTCTACTCCCCAATAGCCAAATAATAAGGCACCTACAATAGTTTTATGTTTGTAATAATACAAAAATCCCATTTCTCCACCACCTGTTATAAATAGCCATGGATATTCGAGAGAACCAACTACACGAGAACCAATCAAGGCTCCGCCTGCAGCTCCAATAAGTATCCAGATGCGATTATCTGTAGAGATATGATCTTTTTGTTGCTTCCGCAAATGTGTGAAATACCGAAAACCCACAAAAAAAGCCATTATTTCAAAGAATAAATGACTGCCAATAGTCAGTGGTCCAATATAAAAACGAAGAGGAAAGTCGATAATTGTAGCTAAGAGCATAGTGAATAGTTTTATGTCCTAAAGTTAGGAAAAAAACTAAGAACTGTTCAAAATTATACCAACATACCAGGGCAAACGCATCTAAATAAGAGAAAAAAAAGATTTAGTATCTTGATGTTCAAAAGATGGAACCAAACTACTTATCTAAGGTATTAGAGTATTTTTCAAAGGTAAAAGATTTTAGAGTTGAACGAACAAAGTATTA
>JAAEPD010000254.1 GCA_024222455.1 Aureispira sp. | reverse complement strand
GAAATGTGGCGACAACTAGGCTTTGATGATGATAAAATAGCTCAGCTCAATCTAGATGATGGAGCCAATATGAGCCAAGAGATGCTACTCGAAATCTTCAAAAGCTCTAATTTAGGGAACAAGGTGGTTACCTTAATGGAGGAGGTCTTGGCTGAATCCCCAATCTTTGCAAAATTCAAAGGGCAAGACAAAGAAACCGTCAAGTCAGGTCTAATGCTAGCCATGGGACCTTTGGGTAAAATCTTGCAGGTATTGATCTGGCTATCCAACAAATGGGTAAACCTACCTAGAAAATTCAAAGCACCTTTATTGTTTGTGCTAGGGCGAATAGTCAAAAGTATTCCATCTGAGATCACAAAATTTGATGATGACTCTTTTTGGTCAAGCATGAATGGGATTATTGATAAATTCTCAGAGTGGTGGACAGCAACACAGCAAAGCACCTTAAATACATTGGTGCAAGAAGATGCTTCCCTAGACCCAGGTACTTTCACAAAACTACTAAAAGACACAGAAACAGTAATTGACTATGTTGCTAAACTTATTAGCAAATTGGTTGGAGATGAAGGCTTAGAGGCTTTAGACATAGAGAAGATCAAGGATGAGTTTATGGCAGATAGAGAAACTGCTATGCAAGACTTATTTAGTGATCAAGAAAATGCAAAAAATAGTGACACTTTACTAAATGTAAAGCTGGGCGATACTTTTGGGCTAAAGGTCTTTAATGTAGCTTTGAACGAAAATGCAGAGCTAGAAGAAATAGACACCGAAGAAGCAAAAAATAGTCATTATACCAAAATAAAAGAAGAAGGCGAAGGTTGGTTCTCTAACCAATGGGACAAGTTTAAGAAGAGCTATGGAATGAGTGTGGTATCTCCAGCCGTCAGTGCAGGGATGGATATTTACAACTGGTTTACAGATGAAGGAGAGGAGACAGAAGTAGAAGAAACACCTTATGGTTCAGAAGGATTGTATGCAGATATTGCATTTTTCCTGAAACTGTTTGGAAAAATATATGGTGTCAACAGCGAACTGGTTGGCAATAGTGGCGATCGTGATCAATCAGGCGAAACTTCAGAAAATATCAAACTCTTGATGAAGTTTGATGGTGGCTTTACAGTTACTTATGAAGGGCAGCCTGGTTTGGGAATATTGAAAGGGGAGAAAGCTGTTCAGGATATGATTGGCATCAAAGATTTGTACCTAACTCAATTGGGGGTAGGCAATGAAGGTGTTGATTCGGTAGGCTTGTCTTTAGGTGAGTTCTTTGTGGGCAAAAAAGACAGAACGGGTATTGCTAGTTTGGTGGTTAATAACCTTACAGGACTTTTTCAAAGAGGTGAAGGCTACACTTTGGGAGCAGAAAAAAGTATGTTGCAAATATTAAAATGGTATGGCTTACTATCTGATGTTCAACTAAAACTGCTAGAAGATGGTAGTTTTGAAGAGTTGACTGTTGGTGAATTCACTCCTAGTGGCGATCATCCAATCTCTTTGAAAGGTATTACGGTCAACAATCAGGAAATTTCGATCAAAAAAGGACATGCCGAAATAGGGCAAATGATTGATGCCTTGAAAGAAAACAACCCTAGTTTACAACTAATTTTAGAAGACTTTAAATATCCTTATGGTGGTGTGCCAGAGGGGAGTGCGAAGATACAAACGGATGATCCTGTCAATATCGTGAAAGATATGATTTGGCTAACAGGTGTAGATGGTAATCCATTGTACATGCGTGTAGGCTATATGGATCAGCAATGGTTTGGTGATGGCGAAGGTCAGTTAAATTTAGATTTTGGTGAAGATGCTGGCAATAACTTCCAAGGTAGATTCCCTGCTAATATTAAGTTTTCGGATGGTCGATTCGAATTTGACCTACACGATGCTTCATTTGAGGCGGATATCTTTGGCGCACATCTGACGAGTGAAGGTATTGGATACAGCTCTTCTTCAGGAATAGTATCTTTTGCTAAAACAAACCTAAACATTCCGATAGGTGAAGGGAATGGTGTAGATGTAGTCGTCAATAACCTAGTTTATACACCAAACGAAGGCTTCAATTTTGATCAAATAGCTGCAACGCTTCCTCAAATGGATATTTATGGAGGATTGCGTACTACCGAAGATACAGTCCTTAATATAACTAAGGAAGAAGGTGTTTATACCGCTAACTTGAGTTCTGGTATTGCCTATGAAACAGATGGACTGACTGTAACTGCTGCTGGTGATATAACCTTGAGCGGTGGAAATGGACAGGAAACTCAGTTTGGAGGTAACCTAACAGATGTTGGTGTAGAGACAGAAATTTTTGATTTTAATATAGCAGAAGCATCTTTTAGCAAAGAAGAAGGTTTGCATATTCCTACCGCAACTATCGACTTTGCTGCATTGGCAGAAAATGATGATGATGGAGAGTCGGCAACAGCTTTAGGTAAATATATTAGTGAGTTTGATCCTAATGTATTACAGTTCTTGTCCAATTTTGCAGTTACAGCACACGACATTACATTCCGTAGAGGAGAAGGCCTAAAAATAGAAAAAGTAGACTTTGAGTTTAAAGCAAATCCATTGCGATTCAATATGCTAGGGCTGCAAGGCTATCTAGATGTGGAGAAGCAACAAGGAGAGCTTAAAGGAAATAAAGAGTTTTCGCTAGAGCAAATGGGTATAACTGGCTTGATGCCTAAAATACCTATTCCGATTGTACCACCTTGGTTGATGGCCTCTATAGGTATTGGACTTAGTGGTGGCCTCAATATGGGCTTCGATCTTAAGTTTGGTAGAGATGAGCAAAATGGCGAAAATATTTGGGGAGCATCTGGTTCTGCAAGTATGGTTGGTGGTCTTGGTTTGGGCGTGAAAGGTAGCTTGGATGTCGGTATACCTGGAATTATAGGTGCAAGCGCAGGTATAGAAGCTAAAGCACAGGCTATGGCAGGTGCAGGTGCAGCTATCAGTGGAGCCTTAAAATATGATAAAGATAAAGGTCGATTAGTGGCACATGAGCCGTTAGCTTTCGACTATAGAATATTAGCGAAAGCGGTAGCCTCTGTAAATGTATTTATAGATGTGAACCTATTAATGTTCAAAATTCCATTATTCCACCATACTCTCAAAGAATGGGAGTTGGGTGAATTGGATTTATCTAACCGCTTGTCAGCAAGTGAAGATGGACAGAGTGTAAACCCTGTAGAAATGGGTAAAGCTCCTGGAATGGATGGCAAAAAAGGTGCTTTAGGTAATATTGCACTGACCTTAGCTAAGGCATTTAAGGATTTCCGTACTAAGGAGATTATGAATGTTGATAAATTTAAAAAGGACGAAGAAAAATTTGAAGAGCGTAAGAAAGATCACCCAGAAGAAGCTAAATGGTTGGATGATGTTGTCAGAGATTTAGGAGAATATCATAATGCTTCTGATGAGACCATGAAAATGGAAGAGTTTAATTCACTGATTAGAACAGTGAGAGCTTATAGAGATAGTAAGTCTTGGTATAATAGTGAGTGGGGCCCAATCAAAAAATTGCAACGCCAATTGAAGAAAATGAAAGGTCCTCAAGAAACCGCATTAGAATACGAATCAAAGGTACTAAAAGCTCCTGCCCCTAAGGTAGAAGATGTTGGACCTGTAGATGAGTCAGCTGCTGAGGAAGAGGATTTAGTATTGATGGATGCTCAAGTAGCAGAAGTATCAGAGGATACACTATTAGGACAAGGAATGGCGGATGCGACTAATAATAATGTAACTGTAGATACCACAGGTTTAGATAAAAAAGGTGCAGAAGTTCCTGTTAGTGCTGGTGGCGATGTTAAAGCATTAACCAAAAAAATTGCCAATACAAGCAATGAAAGTGGTGGTGTAGTATTAGGTGGCATTTATCAAATGAAAGATTTAGACTCTAAACATGCAGAACAGGCATTGAAGAGTGTAGGGATGAGCCACGAGCAAGCTAGAGAATTGTCTAAAACGGCTGGAGCAACAGGTAAAAATGCTTTGTTGATTTGGGCTGGGATAGATGAAGAATATCATACGCTAGATAAGAAAATGGTTGATCGCTTAATGGTCAAGGAGTACAATGTAATAAGAGCTCGTTTGAAGCGTAAAATGCGCAATATAGCAGTTAAAAAATCATATAGAACTACAAATCTAGATGCAGTTAATCCTGCTATTGTACAGTTACTAATCGACTTGGAGGCAGCAGGAGATTATACTCCTAAAACACGTCGATTAATACAGTATTTTGTAACTGAGAATGATCTGAAAGGCTTATTGCGTATAATGAAAAAGCCACGTTGGGTTACAGAATTTAAGGTGCCTGATGCTCGCTACCAAAGACGTATTGAGTTTTTGAAAGAGGCTTGGATCAAAGACAAGCAAGCTAAACGCATGAAAGAGCGTTTGACTACAGATGATGTACCTTCAGTAGGAGAGTTTGCAGAAGTGAACATGGAAGAAAAAGGCCCTGAAGTAGCTATTCCAATGGAAAAAATAGCTAAACAGGGCAATGAACAAATAGATACAGGTAACTTAAGTATTATTAGAGGTTCGGTCGGAAAAGATGGAGCCAATAGTAATAAAGATACCATGTTGGTGCAAGGCTTACTCAAAAAAGTAGGCTATGAACTCAAAGTAGATGGTATAGCCGGACGGAATACCAAAGGTAAAATAATGGAGTTCCAAATGTTTAAAGGTTTGGTGCCTACAGGATTGGTTAAACCAGGTAGCGCAACGCTTAAACTCTTACAAGAGTTGCCTCAAAATGCAGTGAATACCTCTAGAGCTACAGGCAATACCATCTATGATATGGTAGAGGAGCAAGGAATGGACCAAGGTGAGAATGATGAGCAAACTCAAAATGAAGAGGATGTTGTAGATTTAGTAGAAACTGCTAACTCGGAGAGCGAAGTATTGAGCACAACTAGCAAAATAGAAAGCTCTGTAGGTGGCACAGGCAAAAATAAACCTGCTGATGTGAAAGCTGTAAAAGCTTTACTCAATCTTTATGGACATAACTTTGAGTTGAATGGTGTTGCTGATGATAGCCTCACTGCTGCCATTAAGAAATTCCAAACAGAATACCTAGGTTCCAAAAATCCTGATGGTCGTGTAGATGCTGGCGGAAAAACTTGGAATAACCTTCTAGGAATAGGCCGTATTCGAGCAGATTTAGTCAACTTAGGTAAAAAATATGGTGTAGAACCTGCTGTTATTTTGTGTATACAGAGTATAGAATCTGGTGGAAATGGTTTCTTCTCTGATGGTCGTCCTAAGATTTTATTTGAAGGACATATTTTCTGGTCGCAGCTCAAAAAAGCGGGCAAGAAACCTGAAGATCACGAAGCTGGAAACGAAGATATTTTGTATCCTAAATGGGATAAAACGAAATATGCTGGTGGAAAAGGAGAGTACAACCGCTTAGAAAAAGCTAAGAAAATTCATAAATCAGCAGCCTTGAAATCTGCTTCTTGGGGAGAGTTCCAAATTATGGGCTTCAACCATGCTACAGTAGGTTATAATGATGTAGAATCTTTTGTAGAGGCTATGCATGTAGCAGGTAGCAATCAGTTAGATGCAGTAATGGAGTTTGTTAAGAAAAATAACTTGCTCCGACATGTGCAAGGCGACGCTAAAAACTGGGCTGCTTTTGCTAAAGGGTATAATGGTCCAGCATATGCTAAAAACCAGTATGATAAGAAGTTAGCGGCTGCTTACGAAAGGTTTTCTAAATTAAAATTTTAGATAAAACTAATTTCGTAGAAGCTAATAAAAGTTAAAATTTAGAATAGGCAATCTCAAATTTGAGGTTGCCTATTTTTTGATATAAAAACATATTTAAATACTTTTGAAAGGGAAGATGGTCAAATACAACTTGTTATGAGGCAAGTTTCTATGTTAGAATCAAACTATTTTCTATTAGATAACGTCTTAATTAAACGGCTTCTTAATATACTAAATAGGTATAGCTAAACGTTGTATAAGAAGCTTAAAATCAATTATTTATCCTGTTTTATAGTAGCTGCAGTATGTTTTTCTTATAAGCGTTTGGTAATTAGGGTGGTTAGTCTTGTAGGTAAGTTCTTGATTGTCAGTCTTTAATAGGGCGGAAGGCTGTTGGATTAAAATATAAATAACTCAATATAGATTATGATGAATACCTACAACTACAATCCTAAAAACAGTCTTAGAACTGTTTTTTTTAGTGCAATCTTACTTTGTTGCAACCTTTTTCTTTTTGCTCAAAGCAAAGAAAGAGTTATGACTAGTTCTGCTCCAACTGAAATAGAAGTGGCAGAGAAAGGTTTTATTTTCCCTGAAATCGAAAATTATACAGGTACCTACCAATTCATCTTTAGTAAACGACGGAATATTTCTATCCCAAAGGTTTTATTAAAGCATATAGAAGAAAATAGAAAAGAAGATGAAGATGTAACTATAAAAGTCGCATCTTTTTGTAGTATACTGATCCTATCCAAACAAAAAATAGAAGCAGAAGATTTTATCCCTTTTGAAACCCCTTATCAGATTCAATAATTCTTGATTATGAGATATATGAAAATAATTCAACTTTTAGTCTTTTTACTTTTTTCAGTTGCCGCAATGGCTCAACCAGCTAACAATGATTGCTTTGGTGCTCAAGCTGTAGTAGATGATGGTACTTGTGTGGCAGGTACAACGGTAGCTGCAACCGATTCATGGACTAATTTGGTTGGTTGCCAAGGAGGAAATCCTAATGCAGATCATGAGGATGTGTGGTATTCTTTTACTGCAACCAATGCTACTTTTTCTGTGGATATCACAGCAGGAGCAGGATGGGCTGGAGATCTAGAGTTTACAATTTGGGAAGACCCTTTACTTGGGTGTTTAGGACCATTTACACTTGTTGCAGATGGATGTGGAGGCTCCCCTCTAAATGTTACAGCTACATTGATACCTGGAAATACCTATTATATGGTTGTTTCTAATCATCAAAATGGAACACCTGGAGCTTTTTCTATTTGCCCAGAAACAACAGCTCCTCCTGTAGGTTGTGTAGATAACAATGATTGTTCTACTGCAGCTAATATAGTATTACCTGTTTCTGGAGATCCAGGTGCTCAAGTTTGTATAACCGATTGTAATACAGGTGCATCAGCGGGGGTTCCAGGTTTGGGTGTAGGTGATTGTTACGAGTCACCCAATGCAACAGTTTGGTATCAGTTTACAACAGGCCCAGCAGCAGCTACTTTAGATATAGATTTAACTAGTACAGATCTTGATGAACCAGAGTTTACAGTTTGGACCAATTGTCCTACTGCCAATTATATAGGTGCTAGTTGTACAGAAGGTACTGGTGGAGTTGCAAACCTCACGGGGCTTGCTGTTGCTCCAAGCACAACTTATTGGTTGGCAGTGTCAGATGTAGGAGGAGATCAAGGGTCATTTGATTTATGCCTCAATCAGAATATTGATGTTAGTTTGTGTAATATAGGAGATGTATTGGCCGAAACTTCATCTTCTGATCCTTCTACTCCTATAGGAGGACCCTATTCAGCAGGAGAAGTTGTAGATTTTTGTTATACCATCAATGAATATCGAAAAGAAAATTGCAACTGGCTACAAGGTATTGTCCCAACTTTTGGAGACTGTTGGGATCCTTCCTCTTTCAATGCTAGTGGAATGCCTGTAGTCACTACAGCACTAACTCAGCAAGGAAGTAGTGCTGGTACATGGCAATGGTGGCCAACAAACACTATTTTTTATAATAATTTAGGAGCATCAGGGTCATTACCTGCAGGTGCAAATGTTGGAGCTGGTTGGTTTTTTAATTGTACAGGTTGTGGTTTTGGTGTATCAGGGGCAAACCCTAATAATACCTATGGAGATGGAGATGCTCCTGGTCTTGGTCAATGTGATGTTACTGGAAATGGTTATACATGGACAGTCTGTTTTCAACTAACTGCAGGGCCTGCCTCAAATTGCACCAATGGGACCGTAGATTGTGGTATAGATATAAAAACTTATGCAGATGCAGAACTTGGAGTATATACTTCTATTGGTTGTGCCGGAGATACTCCTTTTGAATATGATGCTGATTACTTATGTTGTGTTGGAGTTTCCTTAAATACAGCTACTGATCCTCAATGTAATGGAGAAAGCAATGGTGCTATAGATGTTAATATAGTAGGTGCTAATATGTTGGCATATACTTATTTATGGTCTAGTGGTCAAACAACGGAGGATCTTAGTAATATTTCTGCAGGAAGTTACACTATCACCGTAACAGATCCAGTTAATGTATGTCAAGATACAATGACTGTAGTTATAACAGATCCAAGTGTAGTGACAGCGAGTATTCCAAGTTCTAGTTCTGTAACCTGTAATGGGGGGACAGACGGAACAGCGACTGCATTAGGTGCTGGAGGCACAGGTGCGCATACCTATTTATGGAGCAGTGGATCTCAAACAACGGCTACAGCGACAGGTCTAGCTAATGGTTCTTATACCGTAACGGTATCAGATGCAAATTCATGTACAGCGACTGCCACAGTAAGTATAACTGAGCCAAGTATAGTAACAGCGAGTATTCCAAGTTCTAGTTCTGTAACTTGTAATGGCGGGACAGACGGTACTGCGACTGCCTTAGGTACAGGCGGATCAGGAAGTTATACCTATTTATGGAGTAGTGGGGGGCAAACAACGGCTACAGCAACAGGCTTAGGCAATGGTTCCTATACCGTAACAGTATCAGATGGAAATACCTGTACAGCTACAGCAGTGGTAAGTATAACGGAACCAAGCGCAGTCACAGCGAGTATTCCAAGTTCTAGTTCTGTAACCTGTAATGGGGGGACAGACGGAACAGCGACCGCATTAGGTACTGGAGGCACAGGTGCGCATACCTATTTATGGAGCAGTGGAGGTCAAACAACGGCTACAGCGACAGGTCTAGCTAATGGTTCTTATACCGTAACGGTATCAGATGCAAATTCATGTACAGCG
>JAAEPD010000253.1 GCA_024222455.1 Aureispira sp. | reverse complement strand
TGCTACTTTAGGATTCATTGCAGGGACATTCTTAATGATGGGAATGTTTTTTGACCATTTCGACTGGAAAGACATATGTGCAGCCTTGCTATTTTATTTATTTGCGCACACAGTTTGGCCAAGTAAAAAACGAGGTAAACGCAACTCAGAAAGTTCTGTAGTTGACACGATTGAACTTATCGTTGAGTTTCCTATCGAAGCTATTATTTGGTTTTTCCGAGCACTTGGTCGTTGTTTTAGAAGCCTATCAGGTAGCAAATCTGAGGGTATTGACCTCGACACCGACTTTTAATAAACCATTAAAACAGAATAGTGGATTTTGCTCGCACTTCATGTAGTTGAGCCACAAATATCAGGGAAAAGTACATTCTTTTGGGCATTTTACGTCGGCAGTTAGCTTGCTACACTATTTTTTTGGCAGTACTCATAAGGTTCGCATGCAACAGGAACCATAAGTATAGATGGCTTGGATTACTGGCTAGATGAGTTTAGCAACTGATCTTAGTTTGTATTGCTGAAGCTAATTTA
>JAAEPD010000252.1 GCA_024222455.1 Aureispira sp. | reverse complement strand
GGTCAGAAAAATTTAGAAATGATGCTACTAGCAAAACACGGAGGCGGGGTTGGTATTGGCATTAATCAAATTCGTCCTGCCGGAGCAAATATAAAAGGAAATGGAACATCTGATGGAGTTGTGCCTTTTTGTAAGATCTACGACTCAACTATACTTGCCACTAACCAAGGATCTGTCCGAAGAGGAGCTGCAAGCGTTAATATTAATGCTGATCACCCCGATTTCGAAGAGTGGCTCGAAATTAGAGAACCTAAAGGAGACATTAATCGTCAATCACTCAACTTACACCAGTGCGCTGTGGTCGGCGACAAGTTCATGCGAAGAGTTGAAACTGGAGATAAAAAAGCTAGAAGGTTATGGGGAAAGTTATTACAAAAGCGTAAGGCAACTGGAGAACCTTATATTTTATTTAAGGGAAATACAAACAAAAGTAACCCAGCAGCTTACAAGAAAAATGGTTTAAAAGTACATATGACAAATATATGTTCTGAAATTGTATTACATACAGATGAATCTCATAGCTTTGTTTGTTGTTTATCTAGTTTAAACTTAGCTAAGTATCACGAATGGAAGCATACAAACCTTATATATGACTCTATTTGGTTCTTAGATGGCGTTTTAGAGGAGTTTATACAGAAGTCTAAGGGTAAGGTTGGATTTCATAATTCGGTGCGATCTGCAGAAAAAGGAAGAGCTTTAGGTTTAGGAGTTTTAGGATGGCATACTTACTTACAAGAACATGGATTACCTTTTGAAGGTTTATTAGCACAATATGAAACAAGAAAAATATTTTCACAAATTAAAATCGAATCCGAAAGAGCAAGTATGGCTCTCGCTGAAGCTTTTGGTGAACCTCTTTGGTGTGTTGGTACTGGCATGCGGAATACTCATCTTAGGGCTATTGCTCCTACTGTATCTAATTCAAAATTAAGTGGTAATGTATCACCTGGAATAGAACCTTGGGCAGCTAATGTATTTACAGAACAATCAGCTAAAGGAACTTTTATTAGAAAAAACCCTACATTACTTAAGTTATTAAG
>JAAEPD010000251.1 GCA_024222455.1 Aureispira sp. | reverse complement strand
TACCAGAAGTATTATCAAACACAGTATACAACCCCTTCTAAATAAGAATTATATTATTTTTTAGATTAATGTTTAGTAGTTAATATGAATATGAAGACACCTTGGATGAAATATATATGTTACGTTTTTGCTCTGCTTATGGTTACTCAAGTTGCTATAGCGCAGAATGGAGATGGTGGTAATACAGGAACTGGTGGAGATGGTGGTAATACAGGAACTACTAACACAAATACTGGAGATAATAATGGAGGTAATAACAATACTTCTAATAACAACAATAATAGCAACAACACAGATAATAACAACAACAACAACAACAACAACAACAATAATAACTCAAATAACAGCGATAATACAGATAATAACAGCGAAAATAACGATGGGGCTGATAATTCAGAGGATGGAGAGGATAGTGAGGCTAAAGAAAAGGTAGAAGATGAAGATCAAAAAATTAAATTCGATCTTCGTCAAGAAGGCTTACCAGAAGCTAAAATCTGGGGACAACACCTATTTAGAGATCAAAGTATCTCTCTGTTTACTCGATCTAGAGATATAAAAGCAATTGATGCTTATCTACTTGGAGCAGGCGACGAGCTTCAGATAAACGTTTGGGGAGCAACAGCTTATAGTGCAAATGTGCCAATAGATCCAGAAGGTTTTATAGAATTATCATATCCTGAAAAGCGTGTGTTTATCCCCCGACTTTATGTCAAAGGAATGAAATTTTATGAGGCAAAAAAGGCTATTATCTCTCGTTTATCTAGACATATGGATATAAGAGGTTCTCAGCATTCTATAGAGTTAAACTATGCTAGAAGTCTTACTGTTAATATTACTGGGGAAGTCTTTTTTCCGGGAAGTTATACTATGCCTGCTGTGAATACAGCATTTAATGCATTGGTAGCATCTGGAGGGCCTACTCAATTAGGTAGTGTTCGTAAGATTAAAGTAGTTAGTGATTCTAAAGAAGAACGTATATTGGATGTCTATAAGTTTATGAACAATCCTAATGTAGCAGATGAGTTTTTCTTAGAAAATAACGATTACATATTTGTACCATTAGCAGATAGAGTAGTAGAGGTAAGAGGAGCTATCAAACGTCCTTTCTTTTATGAACTTATTGAAGGGGAAGATCTGATTGAGTTGATTAAATATGCAGGTAGGTTGCAACCAGATGCCTATAAAAGGAATATTCAAGTCATTCGTTATATTAATGATGAAGAACGACTTATTGATGTCAACCTGACTGACTTGATCATGAATGAAAGCGATTTCAAACTTAAAGATGGGGATATCATCCAGATCAATCCAATTAAGCAAGCTTATTCTAACTATATTACAGTCAATGGAGCTGTGAAATTGCCTGGCACATATGAGCTTCAGCAAGGGTCTAAAGTTCGTGATGTTTTGTTTAAATCAGGGATTATTCGTTCAGCAGTTATGGAGCGAATTTATCTTAAGCGTCTTAGAGAAGATTTATCTTTGGAATACATTAATATTAATGTTTATGGGATTATCGATAGTGCCACATCTGAAGATAATATATTATTACATCCTTTTGATGTATTGGAAGTAAAGTATAAATCTGAGTTTATAGATAAATATAATGTGCAGATTTATGGGGCGGTTAGAAAACCAGGCGCTTATGAATATAGTGAAAACTTATCCTTAGCAGATATTCTTTATATGTCTAATGGCGTACAAATGGAGGCTGCAGAGAGTTACATCGAAATTTCTAGACTGCATACAGCTAATGATAGTAATCAAACTTATATTTCTTTTCAGAAAATACCTGTAGGAAGCGAACTGCAAGTTCCCAATGCAGATGGGATTTTATTGGAGCCTTATGACCAAATTTTTGTGCGAACGTCTAAAGCTTTTGAGCTGCCTAAAAATGTCAATGTGCAAGGCCAAATATTATGGCCAGGAATCTATACTTTAGCCAAAAAGGATGAGCGTGTTTATGATTTAATTATTAGGGCAGGAGGGTATACAGATGTAGCTTTTTTGGAAGGAGCTAAGTTAGTGCGAAAAGGAGAAGGAAATGTGATCCTTAACCTAAAAGAGTTAAAAGAAGATGGCCCCAGCTCCAAGTATAATTATATTTTGAGAGAGGGGGATGTTATAGTTATACCTAGAATCAAAGATTTAGTATCCGTTGCAGGTAGGATAAATCATCCAGATATTCGAGATAAATCTGAAATAGACGAAGCAACTTTAGAGTTAGAACTAGAAAAGCAAAAAACAGATTTACAACGAAAAGAGATTTTGTTAGAGGATAAAATTAAACGCAAAACTTCTCCTCGAAAGATAAATGTTCCTTTCTCCAAAGGAAAAAGAGCTAATTATTACCTGAAAGAATATGCTGCTGGGATAGATAGACCAAATGGAGGTCGAAAACGATTAGTTTATGTGCATTATCCTGATGGTTCTGTCAAGAAAACAAAGAGCTTTTTATTTTTCAAAACCTATCCTAAAGTAACTTCTGGGTCTATGGTTTTTGTTGATACTAAACCTAAGAAAGTCAAAAAGTATAGAGAGAAAAATGATGCTAATATCTATAAAGTTATTACTGATGTTTTAGCTGTGATGACTTCTGCTGCTCTTATTTATGTGGTAATCGATCGTGCAATAAAATAGTTTGGTCTAATTAATTATTCCCAAAAATATGGATGGTATTCAATCAAATACAGACACAACTAATCACGAAGAGCCCAAAGGATTAAATATTTTTGATCTGTGGGCTATTGTTAAAGTTTATCTGTGGGAGTTAGTAAAGTTTTCATGGGTGATAGTTGGATTAGCTATTTTTGGAGGATGGTACTTGTTTAATAGAAAGAGCAAAGACCCCATTCAATATAATGCTAACCTAACATTTATTTTAGATAAAGAGGCTGCTAAATCTCAACAGAGTGTATTACGACTATTCAATAATTCAGTAGGTTCTGGAGGTAGCAATGATGTTAATCTAGTTAGATTGCAAGAATTGCTGATTACTCGAAAAATGAGTGAACTATCTTTATTCTCTAAAGCTTCTATGAATACAAAGCAAGGGCTGAAGGAGGACTACCTAATCAATCATTATCTCAGTCTTTTTGGTCCTAGATATGTATTCGAACATGACAGTACAGAAGTTTTTACGGCTGAACAAAATCGTATTTTATTGAGTGTTCATAGTCGTCTTACACGAACTCATCTAAAATGCAAGATCTCTCCGAGTAACATAATAACGCTTACATTTAGGAGCACCTCAGAGCGATTTTCTAAAGAGTTTTTAGAGAAATACTATACCCAATTAGATTCTTTTTATTATGAAAAAGCAGTTGCTAAGCACAAGATTATCCTAAAAGCAGCTGAAGAACGAAAAATACAATTAGGCAATAAATTAGCTGCAGCTCAATCAACTTATGCTAAGCATGAAGATAAACACTTGCTTTATACTCAAAGTGATGTAGGTTTAAAAAACAAGCACTACGAAGCTAAATTGAGACAAGCTACACAAGATTACCTTGTAGCATTAAACAGTTTGGATGCCGCACAAGCTACACTAGATCGCCAAAGCCCAGTAATGCAAATCATAGATCCTCCTATATATCCCTTGCCTAAATTTGTGCCTGATGCAAGACTACATATGTTAGTTGGAGGTGTAGGAGGAGGAGCTTTTGCTTTTTTCTTGATAGTAGCTCGTAAGTTTTTTAGCGATTTCCTAAGGAAGGAACGAGAAAAACTAAAGAAAAGAGAGGCTACTAAACCTACTTCTAATCAGGATGAAAATATTGCATAATTATGGCATCCAATAAATATTTATTGGTAATATGTGGTCCTACTGCTAGTGGGAAAACCTCCTTGAGCATTGATTTAGCAAAACACTTTGGATCAGAAATTCTTTCTTGTGATTCTAGGCAGTTTTTTAAGGAAATGTCCATTGGGACAGCTAAACCTAATGCAGGAGAGTTAGCTGCAGCCAAACACCATTTTGTTGATTCTTTGTCTATCAACGAGTTTTATACTATTGGAGATTTTGAACGTGATGTAATAACATTTTTAGATGGATATTTTTTAAATCATGATATTGCAATCATGGTAGGTGGTTCTGGTATGTATATAAAAGCTGTCTGTGAGGGAATAGATGACTATCCAGACGTGGACCCCAATATTCGCACAGAGCTAAACCAACTCTTCAAAGAAAAAGGACTAGAAGCATTACAAACAGAGCTTAAGGAATTAGATCCAACTTATTTTAGTAAGGTGGACTTAAACAATCATCAGCGTATTATAAGGGCATTAGAAATTTGCAAATCTACAGGAAAACCATTTTCCTCCTTTCAAAATAAAAATAAGATACAACGACCATTTGAGGTACTGAAAATAGGCATCAATTGGGATAGGGAAAAACTCTATGAACGGATCAACTATCGAGTTGACTTGATGTTAGAGGAAGGTCTAGAGCAAGAAGCTAAAGAGCTATATCCACAACGAGCTTTGAATGCTTTGCAAACGGTAGGTTACCAAGAATTATTTAGCTATTTTTCAGGAGAAATAACCAAAGAAAAAGCTATTGAATTGATTAAGCGTAATACTCGAAGATACGCTAAACGCCAAATGACATGGTTTAGGAGAGATACAGACCTAGAATGGTTTGATGCACCAGTTGATGCTAACTTAGTTATTAATTGGGTAGAATCTCAACTAACAAAGAACTAAGAGGCTATCCATTTCAACAGTTTATTAGAATCTTGTGCTACAAAATCATTATCAATAAGATAACTAATTACATATAACACTCGTTTTAGCTGATTTGGTGAAAAGGAGCTACTTATCTCTTTTAGAGGCAAGGCCTTTCTATAAAGGAGCTGTTTGATTTTAGTACTCATAGCTTTCAACTCTTCATCTGTAGGAACCTCTCGGTGGCGTTCCAAACAAACATCACATTTACCACAAACAGGAGGATTTTCTTCATCGAAATAGTCAAGCAAAAGTTGGCTTCTGCATTGCAACGACTCTGCATAATTTAAGGCAGCCTCTACCCGTTTCTCTTGCCTTAATTTCAGGAAACCATAAAGCTCTTTATCAATAGCTACATTTTGAACATTCAAACGTTCCACCAAAAAAGTCAATTGAGGCATGTCTTTTTTTGGCTTATAGCGGATAATTTGATCTCGTTGCAATTTTTCTAAACTTTTAACCAATTCAAATTTAGACATCTTTAAAAACTGGGCCAATCGTTCCTCTTTTACATTTACATCATGGTTAAATGCCCCCTGATAAGATCGTAGTATTGTTTTTACCAATCGCTCCATTTTTGGATTGCGAAGCATATAATCGTACAAAAATTCTTTTTTGGTAATAATTTGGAGTGTAGATGGAAAGAAAACATTCTCAGAAAGCTCTAGAATACCCTCTTTTACGAGTATTTTTAAGGCATGAACGGCCTTGATTGGTTCAAAATTAAACTTCCGACTAAAATCAACCAAGTTAAAATCAAAACTGTGGCCAAATCCACTACCTATGGCTAGTTGATAGTAACTACCTAGTGCTTGATATACTTGCCGAATTTCTTTGAGTGGAGGAAATGCTTGGATAAGCTGCTTTTGTAGTCGATCACGATCTGTTTGATTGTATAACAAGACACCATAAGCCTTTTTTCCATCTCGACCAGCACGCCCTGCTTCTTGAAAATAGGCCTCTAAACTATCAGGAAGTGTAATATGCACAACAGAGCGAACATCAGGTTTGTCAATGCCCATACCAAATGCATTGGTGGCAACAATTACCCGAGTTTTATTTTTAATCCAAGCTTCCTGAATCTCCGAACGTTTAGGATTGCTTAGTCCTGCGTGATAGTAATCTGCTGTAATCCTATTTTTGCGTAAAAACAGGGCGATTTCCTTTGTCTCTCGACGATTGAGGACATAAACAACACTAGAACCTTTTACTTTTTTTAGAATGTCTAGCAACTTAGCTCGTTTATTTTCTTCCTGCAAAACAACATAAGCCAAATTATCTCTAGCAAAGCTTTTTTGAAAGACTTTACGCTGTTCTCTAAAAGCAAGCTTTTCTTGTATGTCAACCACCACAGGTGTAGTAGCTGTAGCAGTTAAGGCAATTACGGGTACTTTGGGATCTAGCACTTCCCGAATCTCAGCAATATTTAAGTAAGAAGGTCTAAAATCATATCCCCATTGCGAAATACAATGTGCCTCATCTATTGCTAGGAGCGATACATTCATTTTCTTAATGCGTTCTATTGCTATTTCTGAGGCTAGGCGTTCGGGAGAGAGGTATAGAAATTTGGTTTGACCATGAACACAGTTATCCAAAATACGATCAATATCCTTTATATTCATTCCAGAATAAATAGCATAAGCTCTGATACCTCTGTCGGTCAAGTTTTTGACTTGATCCTTCATCAAGGCGATCAAAGGAGAGACCACTATTGCAATACCTTCAGAACAAATAGCAGGCACCTGAAAACAAACAGATTTTCCACCACCTGTAGGCAATAAAGCTAAGGTGTCAATTCCATCCAAAACAGACTGAATAATATCTAGTTGTAATGGGCGGAAGTTATCATATCCCCAATGTTTTTTTAGTGCTTGTTGTGGTGTCAATGCTATATATTATATACAGTTTTTCTAAGCTATTATTCCTTTTACCACAAATCTAAGGGCTAAATAGTGATTGTCCAAACTATTATAGAAGTAAAAAACCTAAACTAAGAATCAAGAACCAACCCAAAGCTATAATAGCATAAACGCTGTACATATCCGGAGTTCTCAATAGGTCAAACTCATTATTCATAGAATTGTTGTTTCTGGGATTCTCACGAAGTCTTTTTAATGTTTTGAATCCATAAAAAAGGCCTGAAAGCAGGATAATAGTAGTGAGTACTATAAATAGAATAAGGGACCAGTTCATATAATATTTAAAGTTGATTCAATATTAATAACAAAGAAAAGTATTGATTGATTTCTTTTGGGAATACAAAAGTTTCTAAAAAAATGGTAAATTAGTTAGTAATGGATAATCTAAATTTAAGCCCGAATATAATAAAGGTTATGTAAGTAATTATTGTATAGAAAGGGGATCAGGTTCTTTAACGATGATTTTTTTTTAAAAGAACAATTTAACTCTTACAAATAATACTTGCATAACCTTTATTGGTGGTCTTAGATAAGTTAAAAAGGTTTCAAGGAGTAATTTAGTAGAGCAAATTGAAATCTTTGAGTCTTGGGCTCAAAACAAGTTGGTTTACTTAGTTTTGAGTGGATTGTGTAAGAATGATTTGGAAGGAATGGTTGAGGTAGAGGAAGAGTACAAATTGTATGAAGATAAGATTAATGGAGATTTAAAAATAGTGATTTATTATGGTTTGAATTTGTGGGTAGATAGTCAGTTGAATGAACAACCTATGCTAGAACAGATTGGGTTAAATCAAAGTAGCTAAAATTACATTTCAGATTAATAATGAGCATAAATTTAGGCATGTTCTTAGATAGATTTAGACTTGTTGCAACAAATATCTACTATTTTTGTCTTATAAAAGTAGAAAAGAACTTATTAAAAGCAAACGATTTTGGGAATACAGCAAGACATAAAGATAAAGGAGTTTAAGAGTAGTTTTCAAAAAGCTATTGTTAATATATTTTTTACAAGTAATTGGTTACGTGACCAACAAGCTCATATTTATAAAACCTATGGATTGTTGCCACAACACTACAATGTTTTACGGATTATAAAAGGTAGAAACCCTGAATCTATTTCACCTGGTGAAATATTAGATGTAATGATTGATAAAGGTCGAGATTTGACCAGACTAGTAGATAAGTTAGTGAAAAAGGGCTTAGTCAAAAGACATGGCTGCCCAATTAATCGTCGAAAGGTTAATATATATGTAACACCCAAAGGGGTTAAACTCTCTGATGAAATAGAAGGAGAGATGGCTAAATGGGCCAAACAGTTTGCCAATATCCCTGAGGAAGATGCAGAGCAATTAAGTTTAATATTAGATAAACTTAGAACTAAAAAAGATTAAACAATGACAACATTATATATGATAGAATTGGCCTTGCCAGATCCGATCACGCCAGAGTTTATGGAACTGATTCCTAAAAACATGGAAGTAACTAATAAGTTGTTGAGTGAGGGCAAAATACAGTACTATACGGTCTCTCTAGAGCGATCTAGAGTATGGATGGTAGTAGAGGCAGAAAGTGAATTTGATGCAGAAGCTGTCTTGGCAGATTTGCCCTTAAGTCCATATATGACACCTACCTTTTTCCCTATCATGTTTCACCGAAATGCAACCAACATCACCTTCCCAGCTATTTCTTTAAATTAAATCTTGAATGCAAAATTCTAAGCATTTAGGAGAACTGCCTATTCCTAAGTTATTAGTGCAGCAGGCTGTTCCTGCCTTTATAGGTATACTCATTCTATCTATTTATGGAATAGTAGATACCATATTTGTTGGTCGTTGGGTTGGCCCTATGGCTATTGCTGCTATTACTGTCGTTTTGCCAATTACCTTTCTGATTGCCTCTATAGGTATGGCAATTGGGGTAGGAGGTGCTTCTATTATATCAAGAGCATTGGGCGGAGGAAAGGAAGAAAAGGCGTTTAAAGCTTTTGGAAATCAAGTGGTGCTCACACTTTTTTTGTCTTTAGCTATAGTTGCACTAGGTGTTTATTTTCAAGATCAGATTTTACTACTTTTTGGAGCTCAAGGAGCTATCTTGCCCTATGCACGAGAATATTTTAGCATTATTTTAATTGGTATTCCCTTTTTGGCTTGGGCTATGATGAGCAACAATGTTATTCAGGCAGAAGGGGCCCCTAAAGTGGCTATGTTTATAATGATAGTTCCTGCTGTTGTTAATTTAATTTTAGATCCTATTCTGATTATAAGTTTTGATATGGGACTAGCAGGAGCAGCTTGGGCAACCACCATATCATATATTTTTAGTGCTGCTTATGCTGTTCGATTTTTTATTTGGGGGAAATCAGAATTGAAGATAAAATGGGGCTGTTTGAAGATTGATTGGGCCATTGTAAGAGAGATTTTTTCGATAGGAATAGTCACCTTAGCTCGACAAGGTGCAATAGCTATATTAGCCATATTGCTCAACAATACACTTTTTACCTATGGAGATGAGTTTGGAGTTGCTATTTATGGAATCATCAATCGAGTAATGATGTTTGCCAACTCTCCAGTTTTAGGAGTAACACAAGGGTTTATACCAATCGCAGGCTATAATTATGGAGCTAAAAACTGGAAAAGAGTTAGAGAGAGTATCCGAACGGCTGTTATTTATGGGACAGTAATGGCTTTATTTATCTTCGTAATAATCTTGGTATTTTCCTCTTCTATTGTAGGAGCGTTTACAACCAATCCAATACTTATAGCACAAGCTAGCCCTGCCCTGAAAATTGTGTTTGTAGCAGCACCATTAATATCTATTCAATTAGTAGGAGCAGCCTATTTTCAAGCAGCAGGAAAGGTGTTGCCTGCGTTGTTACTGACCTTGACCAAACAAGGATTTTGTCTAATCCCTTTAGTACTAATATTGCCTTATTATTGGGGGTTAAACGGTATTTGGATAGCTTTTCCAATGGCAGATGTCTTGGCCGCAATAATCACTTACTGGTATTTGAGAAGAGCACTTAATAAAAAAGGCAAATAGAGTCTTAGCAAAAACTAGTTCACTACTACTTTTTGTAGAGGTTGCTTATCTTTTCTAAATATTAGTGGCAAGAATAGTCTTATTAGGAAACAGGCTTCTTATTTTTTCCAAGTTTTCTTCAAATCCAAGAATAATAGTGTCTTTAGGAATATAGAATCTCAATTCTATTAAGCTAGATAACTCTGATAGAATCTCAAAACTATTGACTAGACATTCACCATTCAAATTCAACTTTTTTAGATGGGTAAGATGTACAAAAGTTTTGGGGAGTTCAACTATATCAGTCCTAGTAATATTTAAATAGTTTAATTTTTTTAAATTTTGAATTTCTACTGGAAGTTCACTTATATCCAAGAGTCGAAGATTTAAATGTATAAGGTTTTCTAAATCCCAAAGCCTTTTAGGGAGGTTACTCAATAAAGTCTCTCCAATATCAAGAAATACTAAGTTTTTTAAGTCTCCTATACACTCTGACAAATGCTCTACTTCTGTATAATTAACATTTAGATGTTCTAAAGACTTTAGGTTAAAAAATTCTTTAGGAATTTCTTTTAGTATAGATTCACTTAAATCTAGATGTTTTAACCTCTTTAGGTTTCCTACTGTAGAAGGTATAGGCTCCTGAAATCCACATAAATTTAAATAGGTTAAATTTTCTAATTCACCAATTTCTTTCGGAAGGGAACATTCACAACCTTGTAAATTCAGCGATACTAAGTTTTTTAACTTTTTAAGTTCAGTTGAAATTGAGGAAAGGGGAGTGCTGTTTATGTTTAATTCCTTTAAACATACAAGGTTATAAAATCCTAACTCAATAGTTTTAATATTTGCATTAGGTGCATTAATAGATTCTAAATTTTTGAATTTACCTAACCAACTAGGAAGCTCTTCTATTCTTGAATTTTCCATATCAATCTTACGCCATTGCCTCATATGTTTATCCAAGGTTGAATACCTATCACTTATTTGAGTCTGTGTATTTAGTAAGAGGTGTTTATAGACTTCTATTGGGTCGTCATTTTCATTTATACCCCAGTCTTCATAAACAAAAAAGGCTCTATCCAAATCGTTGATAAATCCTTTTTTTATCTCATCTAGGTATTTTTTAAATGGAGTTTTTTCACCAAGCTCAAAAACAAAATCAATTTTTTTCTTTTCTGCCGAAAAAAGTAGATGCTCAATGAAATTTTTAATGTCTGTATCAACCACTTTATTAGAATTAGGTTGAGTATTTGTAAAATCTAAATAATACTCTAAAAGGTTAGGAACGAGTTGGCCTAACTGTGTTTTTGTTGGTTCATGTTGAGCTAACTCCATTGCAATTTTGAAGTTTGCTTCATCATGAGAAAACAATAGCTGATCTAACTTAGTCTTCATTTTAATTGTATCTAAAAACATGAGCCATCTCTAAAATAAGGGATGACTCATGCTTGTTGTTTGTCTTTGATAGCTAGACTGAAAATTTAGAGCCGTGACTAATTCACTACTAATTTTTGTACATATCGTTTGTTTTTAGCGGTTACTTCTACCACATAAACACCTTTAGGCAATTCACTAACATCATAACGTACAATAGAATTATTATAATCAGAAACTTGATGTATCGTTTTACCCATTAAATCTCTAAGTGAGATGGTGTAGTTTTGTTCAAATGCCTGTTCCAATTTTAAGAAAACAACATCTTGAGCTGGATTAGGATATAACTTAAAGATATCTTGTGGAGTTATTTCTTTGACTCCAGTCGCCATACTTACGGTTACATCTTCGTAGGTATAGCATCCTCTGTTGTCTGAAACTCGAACTTGATAAGTACCTGGGGCAAGGCCAGAAACTGTTGAGGTTGTTTGACCACTCAACCCATTCTGCCAATCATAACTATACGCTCCAGTTCCATTACTTGCAGCAATATTTATGCTACCATCATTATTGCCACTGCTTGCATCTATAACTGTAGAACTAACTTGCATGCCTCCTAATAAATCTCGATACTGATTAAAGAAGTTGATACCACTTATTAGTGAAAATTGAACACAACCACTATGCGAAAAATTACCAAAATCAGTTTTAGCAACATTAGAAGCACCTAATGTAGTCATTGTATCATAAGTTACTACTGCATTCAAAAAAGTAACCTGTTCATCTCCATTACATCCCAACATATGTAGAGGAGCAGTAGGTATCCAATCATATAAATCATTATCTTGAAGTGCTAAACGACCTGGATTATTTGGATTGTTGAGTAGATCAACAAGGAAAGCACTATCTAACATATGCTTAGGAGTGTCAGGAACTTGATTATTGATATATCCTATGCTATTAGTTCCATCAAAATATTGAGGAATGAGCGTATCATAAGGCGATTTTAAAACCTCACTAAGCGAGTTGTATAGATTTCCATAGGCTTCTTGATAACCCAAAATTATGTAAGGTAAATAACCTGGTGTGCTGTACGGAGCATCAGCTGTTAGGCTAACTGCTTGTACTCCAGAAACATCATAAGGCCCAGACATTGGTGCTGCTGCTGTTACTGTAAACTCCGTAGGATGATTAAGCTCTAATTCTCTGAACGTCGCCATAGCAGCATGTCCACCTTGAGAGTAGCCTGCTAAGACAATTTGCCCATTTAGATTGTAGTTGACACTATCTGCCAATTCGCGAGAAGCCCTAATCATATCTCGGCTGGCTGAAGCCTCAGATTTTGCATGCACATAAGGATGAAACCCAGGAGAATCACCTAACCCCAAATAATCAGGCATATCCACTACGTAGCCGTGCATAGAAGCCATAATAATTCCTATGTTCAACTCACTAGATCCATAAGAAGGAACATCATAGCGCTTACTAGTTGTTCCATGTGCATAAACAGCAATAGGCAAAGGACATGTAATACCAGAAGGAACAGCAATAGCTCCTGATGCAATAGTATTACCTGTGTCTTGAGCATTGCGAGTATTGTAGATTATTTTGTAGACATCTACTTCAAACTCAGGAACAATTAATCCTGTTGGTACTCCAAAATTGGTCAGAATAGTTTCAACTTGGCTAATGGTATAATGTCCTTGGAATTGATAAGATTGAAGGTATTGTTGAGCTGTAATTGAAGGAACAATCAATAAATTAAATAGAATGAATGTGCAGTAAATTTTTAGTTTTTGCATACTAATTTAACTGTATTAAGGAGTGATGAAATAAAATTGAATAAGGTAGTATTTTGATAATTAATATTAAATTAACGTTTTTTTGAGAAAAAAATAATGGAATTCACTATGCATTACTTTTTTTTAAAAAAAGTAAT
>JAAEPD010000250.1 GCA_024222455.1 Aureispira sp. | reverse complement strand
GATAAAGCCCAAGGATTACACAACTGCTGACAGCCTTTTTTATGCTGTAAACAGAGTTTGTGCATATATTGGAAAAAACTTGTTCCTTAATTTTTCAAAAGACCATTTTTAGTTATTATTTTTTCTGAACGATTACTTATGTAAATTAATAGCCATTTTTGAGGCATAAAAAAATAAGATGATTAATATCACTATGGTAGAATAAAATAGTCAAAAAGGAGTTTTATTATCTATAAAACAGAGCAAAAGAATCCAGTTTTGCACCCCAAATGTTATTAAGATGTAATCTTAAGCAGAGAATAACCAAAAGATAAGTAGTATGGTTTTTGTTTGAAAAGGGAAAAAAAGCATAGTTTAGGATTAAATATTGGCTTCTTTAATTTGAAATTACGCCTCAAAAATAAAAATTACGCTTCAACTACTTTATAAAAGTGCGAAATGCTCTACAGGCTAGGAAAATTCGGTGTATGAGACTATTTAAAGTAGATATTGCAATCTATGGTAGGTAGTTTATATCATAAGTTTTATACATCTTTTTTAAGATTCTAGGAAAATTATACAAATTTGCTGTTTCTTTTAAAGAAAAGTTTATAAATTAGTTTTTATCATTTTCATATTTTGTGGATAAAATAGGAAAACACCAAAAAAATTTACGTCTTAAAAAAGATATTGAGCAAGAAAATATCTTTTTATATTCATTTTGTTAAAAAAAATGGATTAATGCATACTATTTGTTTAGATACAATCGTTATTTGATAAAAATCTCTATTTTTGTCGAATAGGAGTATCTCTAATATGGTAGTTAAGAGGTAGATTCAATTTGCTAACATTTTTATATCAGGATTACAAGATGCAAAGAACATTTATCACTTTTTGTTTAATCGTCTCTTCTATAGCGACCACTTTTGCTCAGGCGGGTTTTGCCCCTGCGTATCCCCTTGAGCTGGGTATTCAATTAGGGACTAGTCACTTTTTGGGTGATTTGGGAGGTCAACGCGGTATTGGTCGACCATTCTTGAGAGATACCGAACTCAAAGCCATTCGCCCAATTATTGGTGTGTTTGGTCGGTATAACGTAGGTGCACATTTTGCTGCACGTTTAGATTTAAACTTTTTGATGCTGGCTGGTAACGATAGTTGGGCTGGTGAGGCATTAGGTTTTAGTCCAGATGACATAGCAAAGACTGATGACGCCTGGTTTCGCTATTACCGAAATCTAGATTTCAGAACAAATGTTTTTGAAGCTAGTCTGGCAGGAGAAATTATTCCTTACAATTTTGAGTTGGGAGGAGGTTACCAAGAGTATAGTGTGTTATCACCTTATGCTTTTATTGGAGTTAGTCTTTTTCATTTTAACCCTCAAGGTCTTTCGCCTGATGGAGGATGGATACCACTAAAACCTTTAGCTACAGAAGGACAAGGAATTGTAGATGGAAGAGTACCTTACAGTTTATGGCAAATAAATGTGCCATTAGGTTTTGGATTGAAGTGGATGTACAATGATGCTTGGGCTTTATCTTTAGAAGTTGGACATCGTTTAACTTTTACTGATTACATAGATGATGTAAGCACAGATTATGTTGATCCTACTATATTTTCAACTAATTTGAACCCTACAGATGCAGCTTTAGCTTCTATTATGGCTCGTAAGTCTGTACTTATTGATCCAAGTTTAGTAAATGGTGCAGTATCTGCTCCTGGTGCTCAAAGAGGTGATCCTAAAGATAATGATTCATACTACACTATTTCTATACGATTTAGTTACTTTATAGATCCAGGTTCTATAGGTGGTGGACGTAGATATGGTTGTCCAGTATGGTAAAATAAAATATATGTAAGAACAAAAAGAGGAAATGATTCATGAATCATTTCCTCTTTTTTATTGTAGATATGGTTGATTATAAGATTTTGAACAGAAATTATTTTAACTAGATGAGAATAGGCAAATTTTTTATTTGGATTTTATTTGGACTTTCTTGCTCTATTATCCAAGCACAAGAAAATTATTTAGATTATTATCCCAGTTATAAAACTTGGAATACTCATTACCAAATCGATAAAATTGAATTTAAGGATAGTAGTACAATTATCTATTTTAGATTTGCTAAGGAGAATAAAAAGGAGACTAGTTATACTTTTTATGCGCCAAAAAGTAAGAAAGCTTTTTTATTAGAAAACAGTAGAAATGAAAAATTCTTATTGAAGGCAATTAAGAATATACAAATTAATGGAATAACAAAAATAGATGAACTAAAAACCGAGTCTAAAGAATTGACTGCATTTGTAGAGAATGAAGCCACATATACTTTTTTTGCATGCGAGTTGCATTTTGAACGACTGCCAGAAGGTATGCCTAAGGTTTCATTGATTGAAGGTGAAGGGTTCTTGTATAATAAAGATAAGTTGAACTGCTTAGATATTCGTCTAAATGAAAAAGCTGGAACTCCAGTTATTGCTAGTAAACGGATTGAGATTTTTGAGTCTAATTGTTTGACTAAGAAATCAGAATCTTATCCTGAACGTATTGTAGCTCCTCGAATGATTGGTGAGGATATCGATATGAAACTATTTGAAGGGGCTCTGTTTATTGATGAAGAACCTAGCTATAAGGTACCTGATTATTACAACTTGAAAGATCAAATTTATAAAATTATCTATACAAAAACAGAAACGATCTTTTTCCTTAGGTTTTATGCTAACACAAGAGGAATCCGCCATATTAATATTTATAATACATTAAATGAGAATGCATGGTATTTGAAAAATATGAATGGAAAGGAACGTTACTCTCTAAAGGCTGTTACTCAAATTAGGGTTAATGATCAATTAAAGCATGAGATATTGGATGAAAAAGAATATAGAATTGTTTATAATAAGTATGGAGTAACAAAAGTAACTTGTTTAGTTCATTTTGATCGATTGCCTAATAAGGTCAAGAAGGTTAACCTTATAGAAGGAGATCAGCAAAAGGTTATAGATAAAAAAACGAAAAGTAGACGACGATATTTTAACTTTCAAAATGTCAAAATGCAAGTGCCTTAAAATATATTTGAAATCTGATCGTTAGACAAAAAAAAGCGATCCGGAGAGGCAAATCCGAATCGCTCTTGGCAATAATTTCTTACTGCAACTGTTTAATAACCCTTTTAACTAACCTAATAAAAACTTACTAAACGAACTTCCATAATCATGCCAAAACAATAATTTATGTTGAAAATAGAATTTAAATTGCTGTTTTTTTTAGGATTTTTTAGCTTTTTGACATCTAGTTGTGTAAGCACTAGTAAATCTAGCTCTAGTTCTAAAGTTTCAGCTGAAGTTAAGATGCGTCAAAATATTATTAATTATGCTAAAAAATATCAAGGGATAAAGTATAAATATGCAGGAAAAGATCCTAAAGGATTTGATTGTTCAGGGTTTACATATTATGTTTTTAAAAACTTTGATGTGTCATTATCTGGTAGTTCTAGTGCACAATCTAAACAAGGAAAAGAGATTCCTCTTGCAAAAGCTCAGCAAGGAGATTTGATATTTTTTGGAAGAAATGGACGTACTGGAAAAATCCAACATGTTGGTTTAGTATATAAAAATACGGATGAAGGGCTATTTATGATTCATAGTAGTAGCAAAAGAGGGATCGTAATTGATAATGTAACTACATCTAAATATTGGAAACCTAAGATTTTATATACTAGACGAGTTATTCCTTAGAGGATTTTTTTAGGAGTATTAGTTTAATAGTAGTAATGCCAACCAAACTAGACCTAACCCCATATATATCTTAACAAATTTGCTCAGTTTAGCATATTGAATTGTTGATTTTGCTAAGCTGAGCAAAGTAAGGATAGCTAAAAGAGGTAAAATAATGAGTATATTAAATAAGATGAGTAAGGTCAGAGCTAGGAAGCTTTGCCAGGCATAAAGTGCTATACTCAAACCTATTAAAAGAGTTATACCCAATACAATTAAAAGTATTTTACTTTTGGGTATGCCCCAAACTATGGGGGCAGTGCGACAGTTTTGGAGCCGATCGCCCTCTATGTCCTCTATATCTTTGATTAGTTCTCGAATTATTGTAGTAAAAAAGGCAAATAGGGTATAACCTATTAAAAGCTGTAACGCTATATTTGATGAGAGAGGAATATTATTACTTAGATTCTCAATATCTAAAATCCAAACTTCTACAACTACCAAAGCACATAGTAGCGCAACAACTATATTTCCAATCAAAACTTGACGTTTCCAGTATAATGCATATAAGGCCAAGCCTAAAATTGTGACAACAAAAATACCCAAGAGAATGGAGGATGTTAGGTATATTCCAATACCTAATGCTATAAGATTTAATGTGCTATAAGTTTTCCAAGCAGTACTAGTTGATAACTGTTTTTGTATAATGACTTTTTGAGGCTTGTTAATAAGGTCTATAGGTAGGTCTATTATATCATTAATAATATATCCTGCAGCAGCAATGAATACAGTCCCAATTGATAGAATTAAAAAATCTAAATCATTCAAGAGAGGTGTTTGACTAGTAGAGTCAAGATAGGGAATTAATACAGCATGTCGCACAACATACAGTGTTAGGCCAATAATGACTAGATTTGGCCATCGAACGAGTTTGAATAATGCAGACATGACCTATTTAGGACTTTGAACATCTACAACTTTCTTTTTTATCCATTTGCCTTGAACACGCAATACTTTTTCAACCACATCCCGCACACAACCTTCGCCACCTTTGAAAGGAGAGATATATTGACTGATTTCTCTGATTTCGTGTGCAGCATTATCGGGACAGGTTGCTAAATGAACAACTCGCATTCCTTCATAATCTGGCATATCATCCCCCATATAAAGGGTTTTCCCTAAGTCTAGCCCATAGATATCCACTAATTCCATAAGCACCTCCAACTTATCATGTATGCCTGAATAGATTTCTTTAACTCCCAAGCCTTTTAGTCGTTTGACAACTCCTTGAGACTTTCCGCCTGTTATAATAATAACCTTATAACCTTGTTCTATAGCATACTTGATGGCAAAACCATCTCGAGTATTCATTTTTCGGAGTTGGCTGCCATTTTCTAATATATAGACAGAACCATCTGTGAGAACACCATCCACATCAAAAATAAAGGTGTTGATATCGTGTAGTTTAGGAAGAAAGCTCATAATTTTTTGTTCTAAATGATGTAGAGATTATTTCCAACTGTTTTTAAGTGCTTTTGCACCAAGTTTTACCGTTTCAAAAGATACTTGAGCTAAATCAAGCGTTTTTTGAGTGAGACCCTTACTAGCAAGATTATCTGGTGTAATAATACTAGTAGGAGCTTTGGCATTTTCGATCTGATGCTCTACATAAGAGATGATCTGCTTAATAGCTTTTTTGCTCTCAGGAATATATTGCCAACCAAATTGCCAAACGTGTGGCATGCCACTCCAAACATCTACAGTCAAAGAGGTGTTTTTAGCATGTTTGATCTTATTTTCGAGGCGAGTAGAATCATTCAACAGAATTTCTTCTGTACCTACCTGTACTAACATTGGAGCTAAATCACTCAAGTTGCCATACAAAGGAGATACAAATGGGTGCAAAATAGATTCCTTCCCTGCATACCAAAGGCCCCATTCTTTAGCATTTTTGCTGACTAAAAGCGGATCTTTTTCCGGATTAATCAATGCAGATTCGCCTGTAATAGCTAAATCAGTCCATGGAGACATCATTACAGCAGTCAGAGGCTGCGGAAGTTTTTCTTCTCGAATACGTAATAGGGTAGCAAGTGTAAGTCCACCTCCAGCTGAATCTCCTATTATTATAATATCTTTAGGATTGTAATGTTCGTGTTCTAGTAGCCATTTATACGCAAAAATAGAGTCATCTAATGCTGCAGGATAAGGATGCTCAGGGGCTAACCTATAATTTATGCCTAATGTTTTAGCACCAAGTTCTGTAGAAAGTTTACCAATTAGGCCTCTATGGGAGTTGAATGATCCAGTGGTATAACCTCCTCCATGCAAGTATAAAATCACCTTATTGGGGTGTTTGAAATCTTGAGGGGTGAACCATGCTGCTTCCATATGACCAAGGTCAAAGGGTTTGCATTGTATAGTTCGAGGGGATTTGAATCTAGAGAATGCTTTCTCTTTTTCTAATCTTAAGAGAGGTATTCCGTCAATTCCTTGGTTGAGTAGTTCTTGAGCTTGATTTTGTAGTTTTCTCATAAAGAAAACCATCAATTTTGCCTGAACACTAGCCATATATTAAATCTTTTGTTAAAAAATTGGTAATGAATCGTAAAATTCATCTTAAATATAAGAATAATCTCTAGAAAGGTCTAATCTTTCTAAAACTCACTACTGTTGGGCTACCTTGTTTATCTATAAAACCATTTTTTTATTAAAGTTTTGAGAAAAACATTTATTTTTTGCCCAAATAAATTTTTTGGTTACTTTTTTGAATAGTAAGTTTACAGAAACGAAAAATTTAGTTAACAAAACCTACATAAGAATGAAATATTGGTTTATTGTTGGAATTCTTTTATCTACTCAATTTTTATCAGCACACAGTCCTAGAAAAGTGCTTAAGACCATGGACGCACCTGGTGATGAAAATCAGGTCAATATGAAGTTTTATCACATAAAATTGAAACCCAGTTTAGATAAAGCCTATCTCAAAGCCAAAGTTTATTATGAATATGTGGCTATCCGTAAGGAAGTTAGCTCCTTTAAAATGGACTTTACTGATAAGTTAAAGGTTGCTAAAATAGATGGAGATGGGATTAAATCATTCAAGCAAGAAGATGATTTATTGTACATAGAATTGGAAGCTCCAATGACTAAAGAGCAGCGTGCTAACATGACTATATTTTATGAAGGGGTACCTCCTAATATAGAAGTAGAAGGTGTGAAAAGAGGGATGGTTTATGCTAAACATGGCGCTAACGATAATCCTGTGATCGCTACAGTTAGTTATCCTAAAGGAGATTACCTTTGGTTTCCTTGCAAGAAAGGATGGGGAGATAAAGCAGATTCTGTATATGTAGACATTACTATCGAAAATAAAAAGGTAAAAGAAACGATTAAGAACCCTAAGACAGGCAAAGAAGTAGAGCAAGAAATGCCGATTATAGCGGTTTCTAATGGTAAATTAGTAAAAATTAAAAAATCAGAAGATGGCAAAACGAAGACGTATAAGTGGCGTCATCGTTATCGTATTGCAGCTCATCATATAATGGTTGCAGTTTCTAACTTTGCTAAAGTCCCAACTAAAGCAGGAAAGTTGCCAGTTGATTTTTATGTATTGCCTGAACGTTTTGAAGAATCTAGAGCAATGATTAACCGTTTGCCTGATATGATGGCTTATTTCTCTAGAACATTTGGGCCTTATCCTTTTCCTAAAGAAAAATTTTCGGTTACTCAAGTTGGGTTTAATGTTGGAGACGGTGTACCTACACAAACTAATGTAATGTTGGAAAGCCTTTATTCCACTAAGAATTATCAATTAGTGCATCAACTATCTAACCAATGGTTTGGTAATCATATTTCTGCCGAAAAATTTAATGACGCTTGGATTCCTGAAGCAATTGCAACTTATGCAGAAGCAATGTGGCAAGAAAAGCGTAGAGGTGTCAATCTTCGTCAAATGATCCTAGACAAAAAAGAATATTTTGGACCTGGGATGTTACATATCAACAAAAAAGAAGATTATAATAAAGATATTATTGGTCGTAAGGGAATGTATGTTATCCATATGCTTAGAGGTGTAATGGGAGATACTTACTTCTTTGAAGCCTTGAGAGGTATTACTACTTTGCGTAGAATGAAAGGAACTACTTACCTGAGTACACGCAAGTTTAGGGACATCTGTGAGTACTATGCTAGTGAGAATATAGATCAAGATTATGGATACTTTTTTGATCAATGGGTTTATGGAGAATATTTCCCAATTTATAACATGAGTTATTCTCAAAAGAAAGGTCAACTTTCTGTAACTATAGCACAAGAAGAAAGAGAAACGGAGCCTAAGTTTTTCAAAATGCCTATAGAACTAAGAGTTATATTGGCTGATGGTACTATCAAAAATGAAAAGGTAGTCTGTACTGAAGCAACTCAAGTTTTTACACTTCCTTATGATCAAGATGTAAAAGAGGTAATCTTCGATCCTAATAGTTGGATATTCAAAGACATGAAGTACAGTAGAAAAGTATTGAGCACAAAATGGCCCATAGAAGATATGGAAATTAACTTAACTAGTGAGCGCCGAAAATTAGAACTCAAATACAATGTGACTAAAAAACAAGATGTAACAGTAGAGCTAATAAAAGTAGCAGATGGTGTTAAGGAGAAAGAAGATAAAGTAGTTTCTACTCAAGTTTTTGAAAAAGAAAGTGGGGAGCAAATGAAGCAGTTCAAAATTCCTGTAGGAATGAAAGAACGTGGAGTTTTTATCTTGAATGTAAAAGGTAAATCAGACGAGTATACTAAAGTTATTCGTGTGAAAAGAGTGGTACAGATCTTCTAGTTGAATTTCAAGTAGAGCATAAAATATAAAGTGATTAGTCTAAAAAATAGGCTAATCACTTTTTTTGTCAGAACTCAAGTCAACTAACATTTTAGAGTTAAAGAGCTTTAATTAGCGCAAGTTTTATATTTTTGCTGTGTAGAAACATAGAATTGAGTAATTGTTCAACATTTTCTGCACAGACTATTTTTAAGACAAAACGATATATATTAGATGAGGTTGATAGTTATTATATGCTGTATAAGTATATTTTGTGGCAATTCGGTTAAAGCGATAGAGAGTATATCTATTATTACAAACAACGATAATCTCCTTAATACGATTAGCGAATTAGCTATTAAGGATTGTATTAGTTTATTGGAGCAAGCCTGCAATTGTAGAGTAGAACTAAATGATTCAGAAGCAGAAATCTTACTAACTCTTCCTCAAATAGATCCTAACAATGAGTACGCTCAATCAAAATCTACAAATTATCCTTCTCTAAAATATCCGCAACACTATTATACTTGGCAATCTGAAAGAGTAAAACGACAAGTAGTCTTAAGCTTAGAAACACCTTCTTATGTTGGAATCAGTAATGGTTTGTATGGTTTGTTGCAAGAGCAGTTATGGTTTAGCTTTTATCATCCTCGAAAAACTATTATTCCTGATCTTCTCTATTGGCCATTAACAGAGTCATTTGAATGGAATGCCAATCCTCGTTTCGAAAAGAAAGGGTTTCATTTGCACACCATGCATCCTTTAGAGCTGACAGAGCAATTGATGGATGCTAGTTTTGAGAATGGGCAAGAGGATATCAAAGAGTATATAAACTGGTTGGCTCGCAATCAGCAAAACTATTTTGAGTTTAATTTATTGGAAGGTGTTGATCGAGAAACTTGGATTGATTATATCAAACCTGTAGTCCAATATGGCAAAGACCGAGGAATCTTGATGGGAGTAGACCTGTCCTTACACATGATTCAACAGAAAGCCTTTATGTTGTACAAAAACTTTCCAGCATCTTGGGCTAGCAAAAAAAAGCAGATAAAAAAGAACTTAGAATGGTTGTTTGAAGCCAAATGGGATGTGATCAATATGGAGTTTTCAACCACTGAGTTTACAGCAGGCAATGTGCAGCAAAAACAAAAACTGCAACTCTACATCACAGATGAAATTTCGAATACCTACGAGGCCAAATTAATGGGACGAGAACATGTGGTAAGTCCAGATAATAAATTGGCTAATAATCCCAAGGAAAGAGCCTATGAATATACAGAGGAAGAACGTTTGCTAGACAAAGCTAGGGGCACCTTGATACATACTGTTATGTTTTATACGATCTCAGAAGATAAAGCCCCTGTGTATGGCAATACCAATCTACAACATATGCTTGATCAACTCCATAAGCAGCAACCACAACGAGAAACTTGGTATTATCCAGAGTCCGCTTATTGGATTACTTTTGACAACTCGGTCCCAATGACTCATTTACCCTATTTGTCTGCTCGTTTAGACGATATTCAACTAATGGATTCTCTGAATGTAGAAGGACACATTACATTTAGTTCAGGTTGGGAATGGGGCTATTGGCTAGTAGATTGGAGTATTGCTAGGTGGAGTTGGGAGCATTCTTTTAATGGTCAAAAACGAAAAAATAGACCCACTCAATATTTAGGGGATATTTTTAAAGGGGGGATTAAAGAAGCATCTCTAATTAATCAAGCCTTAGAATTGCAGCAAGAATATATTAAAGATCGAGAATTGATTAAATACATGGCACCTTTTACCGTGACAGATGAGTTGCCCGAAAAATTAAGACTACACCTACAACCTAGGCCAGATAGAAGTTATAAATGGTTGCGCAAAAAATCTGCAGATGGTGACTTAGCTATCCTAAAAAAACAAGTAATAGAACCTTTGGAAGAGTTTGCTAGCAAAACAGCTAAAATAGTTGAAGGCCTCAAAAAACTTAAACACAAAGAAACAGAAGAACAAAAAATTTTCCAAGAATTAACTAATGGTATTGCTATCACAGGCCTACGTGCTCAGCACAAAGCCAATACCTTAGCCTATCTAGTAAGTAAGCGAAATGCTAAACTAAATGGAGGCAACAAGAATGGTGATAATACTAAACTAGAAAAAGCGCAAGCCATTCGCCAAGAAGCGCAATTGCTAGTAAATGCCCAAGAGGCAAACTATCGTTATCCTAAAGAGTTGTTAGCTAGAGAGTTTTTGAGTCATACTGCTTACAATTATGGCTACCTTTATCCAGTTAGCAAGCTTCATTTTTGGGAAAGAGAAGAAGAACAAATTCGACAAGATAAGTATGGCCTTTTCTTTATGTCTATTTGGGATATTCCTCGTATTATGGGTATAGTTGACTAAGTTTGAGGGGCATTAATCCAACTCCTTCAACATCCAAATATTACAAGCATTATGCCCAGAAGCACCCATAGGTTTATCTAACATAAAGAAGCCTAGTCTTTGGTAGATACTAATTGCTTTAGAAAAAGCAGGAATGCTTTCTAGGTAGAGCTGATTATATCCAAATTCTTTAGCTGAGAGGATAGATCTTCGCATCAATTCTTTCCCAATTCCTTTTCCTCTAGTCTCTGCGGCCAAATAAAATTTAACCAATTCAGCGCAAGTTTTGGGTAAGTTTGGAGTAGGGTATACACCACAACAACCTACCACTTCACCATCTACTTTAGCAACCCAAAGGACAGATTTAGGAGTTTTAAATAATTCATAAAGATCATTTATAGCAGGATCAGAATAAACAGTGCCTTGTTTAGGAGCTTGATATTCATCAAATACAGCTCGAATTACTCTAACTAAAGAAACATTATCATTTAGGGTAACTTTGTCAAAAGTTATGGAAGGATGCAACATGGAAAATAGGTTTGAATTTCTTACTAACTACTAATATTCTTCTCCTTCTACAATATCCTCTTCACCCTCAATACCTTCTTTTTTCAGGATTCCAAATAGCCAAAGGACTACAGAAAGCAATACATAACTACTAGTCACTAAAGTAAGTGCAAGTCCCAAAGGAAAGGCAATAATCCAAACTAAAGTAAGTAAGATAAATAAGAAGCGAACACGGTTACCTTTCCATTTCAAGCTCTTAAACTTGAAGCTAAACATAGGAATCTCAGCAACCAAAAGATAAGCCAACACAAAGGATAAACCATATAGAAAAGGAGCTTGCAGTACAAAATGACGCAAGCCATAAGTATCTTTTAAAACTATAATCAATAAACCTAGCACAAAAATAGTACATGCAGGAGTATTTAAACCCACAAAACCCTCTGTTTGTCGAGTGTCTAGGTTGAATTTTGCCAAGCGCAAACAAGCAAACAAGGTGACTAGGAAACCAATGACTCCCCAAAATGTACTAGGCCTATAAAAATCTATCTGATCAATACCTAAGGTCTCATTAATCATATAAAATAGCATAGCACCAGGCACTACTCCAAAAGAAACCATATCAGCCAAAGAATCCAATTCCTTGCCCAACTCAGAGCTAACTTTTAATAGGCGAGCAGCCAAACCATCTGTATAATCACTCAATAATCCAATGGCAATAAAAAAGGGCACCAACTCCAAGGCATTCGTGAAAATGCAGATCAGAGCCATACAACCACTAAAAAGGTTGATAAGCGTAATGGTATTTGGAATCATTCTTTTTATCATAGTGCACAAAGGTAATTGTTCTACCCTAAAAATTAGTATTTGCCCCTATGAAATTTGTAGTAGCTTTCTCATAAAGGAATGTTTTTTGTAGTAAAAATGCTACAGACCTTCCCATAAACAACTTCGAGTACAGATTTTCTAGCAAAATTGTAATCCTTTTATACTTTTGCAACGTTTTAGAAATGATTAAAAACAATTGAGCTTTTAGTCTATAAAAAAAATAAACGAACTCTCATCAATGCAGAAAACAGTAGTGATCAACTTAATCACCCACAAGATTAGTAACGTAATTTTATTTAGTTTTTTAAGTCTTTGTCACCTAATGGCGCAGCCCAGCAATGATGAATGCGACAATCCCATTATCATACCCAGCAGTAGCAACTGGTGTTCTGGTGTTGGAGCTTATTCCAATATAGGAGCTACACCTTCTGGTTATGGACCTGCAACCTGTTTTGGTTCAGCCTCCAATGATGTTTGGTTCCAGTTCACAGCAATAGGAACAGATATAACATTTACAGTTAATGGGAATCAGGCACCTTCGCCAGGAGGAACCTTACAAAACCCACAAGTAGCTTTATACACAGCAACTTGTACTTCTTCGGGAGGAACTATTAATCAATTACAATGTGAGTCGGCTACCATTAGTAATATTGCAGAAATGTATAAAGGTGGTTTAATTATTGGCCAAACTTATTTAGTGCGTGTACAAGGGCTAGCTGGCGCTACAGGCTCCTTTCAGATTTGTACTAACAATTATAATGCACCTGCTCAGCCAGGTTCAGATTGTAATGAGGCAGCTGTTCTTTGCGATAAAAGTTCTTTTGTAGTACAAAGTGTAACTAGCGCAGGAAATGACCCTGATGAAGCTTCAGGTAGTTGTTTGGGAGGGAATGGGATCAACTCTGAATCGAACTCCACTTGGTTCAAATGGACTTGTGAACAATCAGGAACCCTTACATTTATATTAACACCTAATAATCCTTCTGATGATTTAGATTTTGTAGTTTATGAGTTGCCCAATGGGCTTAATAGTTGTGCAGGCAAACAGGAGTTGCGGTGTATGGCTGCTGGAGATTTTGATTATCCTAGCCCCTGTATGGGACCTACTGGTTTGAGTGCCGGTTCCACTGATTTGAACGAATCTGCAGGTTGCGGAGGCAACAAAGACAACTTTGTGAAAGAGGTAAGTATGGTGGCAGGCAAAAGTTATGCACTATTAGTGAATAATTTCTCCGAAACAGGCAATGGATTTTCCATGTCATGGGGAGGAACAGGTACATTCAGAGGGCCAACAGCCGATTTTTTAGCTACAGCTAATGACAATGGCTGTGCAGGAGAGGATTGGACATTCGAAGATCAATCCTCACATCCTTTTGGAAGCATTACCTCTTGGGTTTGGAATTTTGGATTAGGATCTAATCCTAATTTTGCAGCCTCGCAAGGTGAGCATTCTATCAATTATACAAGTCCAGGTACTAAATCAGTAGCATTAACAGTCCGAACAGAAGAAGGCTGTGTAGTTACTAAAATTAAGAATTTAACGGTAGATTCTTGTTGCGAAACAGTAAATAAGATAGAATACAATGTAGCTAAAACTCCTGTGATATGCAGAGATAATCCCAATGGAACCATTTCTATTACACCAAATACCTCAAGTTCCTTGCAATACACTTATCAATGGTCAACAGGAGCAAACGGTAGTGATGTTAATAGCTTGATAGTAGGAGATTATGCAGTAACAGTATCCAATGGAATTTGTAGTGAATATGACAATATTCGTATTGATGGCCCTCCTCCTTGGGAAGTTGTCGAAACTATAAAAAGACCAACCTGTGATGGTGGTACAGATGGTGCTATTCAGTTGACTAAGACAGCTGGTTCCAATGGTACTCCTTACTTATTTAAGTGGCAAACGGGGAGTTTTGGGACTAATCAAAATGTAAATAACTTATCCAATGGATTTGTTGATTTGGTAGTGCGAGATAAGGAAGGGTGTGATACCGTTATTCAGTATAGAGTACATGAGGTGGAGCTAGAGATAGATTCTTTGGGAGCTGTAGTCAAAGACCCTTCTTGCTATCAATTTAGTGATGGTGAAATTTCAGTTACTGTGGTGAATGGTAAGCCTCCCTATACTTATCTATGGAGTACAGGAGGTACTAATTCTAGTATAGAAAATTTGCCAGAAGGCTCCTATAGTTTAGATACAATCAGAGATGCCAATAATTGCCGAAATTGGTGGCCATTTCCTTATGAGTTGACTCATCCTGAGTTGTTGACTGTAGACTTAGAGCCCGAAAAAACATCTTGCTATGGAAGTAGCGATGGAAATATTATAGCTGTAGCAGCAGGAGGAACCAAGCCTTATAGTTATTATTGGCCAGATGGGCAGCGAGATACTATCGCAACAGGCCTTTTGGGGGGCACTTATGATATTTATTTGGAGGATGCACAGGGCTGTGAAGCTAGAGATACTACATTTGTAGACCAACCTGCACCGTTGCTTATAGATAGTGTAGCCATCCACAATACGACTTGTTATGGTTACAATGATGGCAGGATAGAGGTCTTCCCTAAAGGAGGCCGACCAGGTTATACCTATTCGCTTAATGCTGATAAACCTGTTTACTCGCCAAGCAATTATTTTTTGCAGCCTAGTGGTTCTTATCGAGTCTATGTCAAGGATATAGCAGGTTGCTCAGTCAGCTCAGAGCCCTTGTTTATAGATCAACCAAGACAATTGATTGTAGATGCTGGTCCTGATCGAAATATTAAATTAGGAGATACTATACAAGTCAAGGCAGGACTCAATTTTGTAGATTATTATAGTTACAAATGGTCTTCCAACGATGGAGATATTGAATGTGATGACTGTAGAGCAACCTCTATGCTACCTGTAGCTGATGAGAAACGCTATTATATCCGAATTGAGGATGAGAAAGGTTGCTTCTCTGTTGATTCTATGCTGGTGAATGTAGCAAAAAGACGACAACTTTTTATCCCTAACGCTTTTTCACCCAATGAGGATGGCAACAATGAGTTTTTGGATGTTTATACAAATAGAGATGTAGCACAAATCAAGGATTATAAAATTTATGATCGTTGGGGAGTACTACTCTTCCACAAAACAGATATTCCAAGACATTGGAAACAGTTTGGTTGGGATGGTATGTACAAGGGAAAACCAATGAATACAGGAGTCTTTGTTTATGTTATAGAAGTAGAGTTTTTGGATGGGGTAGTAGAGCGCTATGCTGGAGATGTAACCTTATTAAGGTAGTTGTATTTTTTATAAAAATGTTATGAATAGATTTTTTTTAGGGTTAGTTATAGTAGTTGGATGTTTTGTAGCTTTTTTTCTTTTAACGAAAGAGTACGCTGAATTGCCTTCTGAATCTACTCAGGAGAAAGAACAAAATACTATAGCAATAGATACAGGAAAAGGCAACTATTCACACCCTAAAGTTCCATACGAAATAACGCAACCAAGCTTAAATAAACTATATCAGTGTAATATTAATTCGAATAAAAAAATCTATGTTTCTGAGGATAAAATCATTTTAAATGTTGAGATTAAAAACAATTCTACACAAAATGTGAGCTTTATTCGAAGCATTGATGGTTCAGATACTAAAATTAAGCTCCCTTTTTGTTTGTTTGTAATTCAAAAAGAGAATCAAAAGCCTCAATTCTATGGGTTTATGGGGTGTGGTAATGTCCTTTCTCTACAACCATCTGATTTTATAGACATAGGAATAAATGAATCTTTTTCTCCCTTTGTAGAAGAGAGTACTTTTAGTGCATTTGGAGAAATTATTGGAAATAAGATTGCTTTGCACAGATCTTTTTTTGATAGTGTAGGGAAATATAAAATACAGTTCATTTACACAACAGAAAGTGATAATATTAATGACTTTTTAGGCTACCATTTAGAAAGTTATAGTCTAGAAGATTTAGAAAATCTAGAAAAAGAACTAGAAAAAGTACCTAGAGTCCAATTATATAGCAATATCTTAGAAATCGAATTAAAATAAATCTAAAAGGACATGACTCTAAAAGAAACACTAAAACAACTAAAAGCATCTAGCGACGAGAGGGTTTATGCTCGAAATGCTAAAAATGGTGCAGGTGATAAGCAATTTGGTGCCAAGCTAGGAGACATTCGAAAGATTGCTAAAAAGATCTTCGAAAACTAAAATTTCACTCAGGTTGTATCATTCAAAAAATAACAGTCATTGACTATATGCTATATGAGTCATACCCCATTAAAAACCAATTTTCAACGACTCAAAAGCAATTTATTGAAGAGCTTGAACAAAAACGATTAACTCAAAAAAACAGCTTTTAAACAACTTCAATCACTGTTCATAAAACAGAAGAAAGAAATAACCTATCATTCAGCAGTTCGATCTATTCTCTTCTGATAAAAAAATCGTATTTTCATTCTAAAACTTCTTAAACTATGGAGAGGATACTTACTCAATATGCTTGCATTTTTTTATTCTTGATTTCTACAATTAGTCTTGGTTTTGGTCAAGAATCTAAATGGATAAATCATGAATTCCCTCATCTTGGGGTACAATTCCAATTTCCAGATATCCAGCCGATTGAAACCCTCGATTTTGAATATTTACTTGAAGGCTATTTTAACGATGATGAGCTAGAAATCACTATAGGTTTAATTTATGATGATTCAAAATACTATGATTTAGAATCTTGGTTTGAGCCTTTTAACACTTCTGGGAATTTCCCACTAAGCTTCAATGACTATCCAGCAATAAAAAACAAAGCTAAGGATATTGTCTATTTTATAGATGAGGATGCTTATACCATGCGTTGTTTCATTCCAGTCCGGAACAATTATTTTTTTACTATTCAAATCAATGCTTGGTTCGAACACAAAGCGATTGATATACCTATAATAAAAAAGGTTTTGGAAGGGATTGTTTTAGAGACCTCAAATAGTTTAGTGCTAAACAATGATAAAGAAATTAATGCTCGGCAAAAGGGAGTCCTGAAAGGGAAAATCAAATCTGAGTTTCTCGAGTTTTCTCATAAAGATCCCTTATGGGAGCCCGTTTTAAAATTCGATCGTCAAGGAAGATTATGGATGATCAGATCCAATAAAAAAATGGGCACTCAGCTTTCTAGATTTGATGACAATTTAAAGATTGTCCAAAATATTGCGTTAGATAATGATAAAGACTATCTCGACATAGCTTTTGATGAGCATGATATTTATGTGGCTTATTCATATAATATATACAAGGCTAAAGGGATGGAAACTCCAGACAGATTTTGGTCTAAATTGGGGCTGATCAGATACAATTTATCTGGAAAGGAGTTATGGGATTCAGAAGTGATGCCTGAAAAATTCATCAAAGAAACAGATGACCGTGGGGCAATATCAGCTGCAACATTAGCAGTGATGAGCAAAGAAATAATCGTTTACTATCCTTTAAATGGTAAGTTTGATGATGGCATTACTCATCAGGGGGATGCTTACAAAGTTTTGAACAAAGATGGAACAATCAATAACAATAAAGGAGATGGCTGGCATGTGAGTCATAGTTTCGGTCAAAGAATCGGCATAGGAAATGATCATGCATTCCTCTATGCACTAGGGGATGCTCATCCAAGGGGCATCAATTTGCATGTACTGAGAGATGATAATGGACTTAAAAGTATTAGAGAGAATAATATATTTCCATTCAAAGGAAAGATCGGTGATAATTATGTTTCCAACACCATCATGAGTAATGCGCTTGTTGACGATCAGTATAGCTATTTAATTTTATCGACAGAAGAAGGTATCCTTGGAAGACATTCGGGTAGATATGATACCGAAAATGATTTGATTCTCTTAGTTTCAGATTATCAGGGTAATAAAGTCCTTGAGAAAAACATTACCAATACTCCTGATAAAGATGAACTGCTCCTCTCATCTATTAACTTCATGAATGGCAACATTTTAGTGCATTGGTATGAATACGAATTCAATGGAGATAAACTAAAAAACCTTAGAGGTATGTTCATGATTATCGATAAAAAGGGAAATATCATTACCCAAGCTACGCCTTTAGTATCCTCCGCTGAAAAAATATTCGAAAATTGGGGAGAAAAGGGCTTAGATCTTTCTGCCGAACATGATGTAGACGATTTCATTTACACAGCAGTCTTTAAAAATAAGGTGGCAGTGATTAGAGGACTTACGTTTTACCTTTCCAACTATGTTGAGGTTTTGCTATTGAATCCGTAGTGTAGAGCGATTATGAGATCTACAGATCATTAGATTTATAGACCAAAGGTTCTCATCTTGTCTATAAATCTAATGATCAAAAAACGGAGCGATCTAATAATCTCCTACGCCAACACCTTCACCAAGCTCCCCATCATCACCAGTTCCTCTTCCCAATAATCTACTTTTTCGAGATCCACCTCCACAATTTGGTTGATGAGACTTTCGTCATAATCCAGACAAACCTTGACATAATTGTCGGTAAAACCAAACACCTTACCCTCCACCTCTTTGGCTTCGATCAAAGCAGATCGCTTGCTACCTGTTTACTATACAACATCATAATATTGTTATTAATGATAAAATTTTTCACTCTTTTTGTATTGTTAATTAACACAGCTCTTTCTGCTCAAGATTTTGGTGTAATTAAAGGTGTGGTAAAAGATCTAAAAACAGAAGAAACACTTCCATTCGCAGCTGTAAAAATATTAGCTAATGATAATTTTATCCATTATAGCTCAATCAATGACTGGTTTTGATGGAAACTATAGCTTTTCTAACATTCCAGTAGGAGAATATTCTTTGCAAACAGATTGAGTAGGATACCCCAAATTATTGTTGACTAAGGTGCCTGTTCGGGCTGAAACTACTATAATTGCAAATTTGGAATATCTTACTTATCCGGTGAATGAGGATAGTACAATCCATTTTGTGTTTAGTGAGCCAGTAGAAACAGAATTGCCCAAAGGTTCACGAGTTATTGGCAAAGAAGATATCAAAAATATAAAGCTCCGTCGCCGTATTATTAAGAGAATTACCATTAATATATCTGATCCAGATATTAATGCTGATAGAAAGAAAAAATGCAGAAAAAAACGGAAAAGAAAGCGTTCAAAAACAAAAAGGTGATTTAGTAATAGTTGAACAACAAAAATAGAATATGAGCGGAATTGTAGATTTAGTTAAGTACTTGTCAGAACCTGCCTTTTTTGATAAACATAAAGGAAAGGCAACTCTAAAGCAGCTAAAATCTTTAGAGGAGGATTATGATCTGAACCTCCCACAAGAGCTAAAAGAGCTATTGTTGTATTCAGATGGCTTTGTGTTTGGGAACGATGCTTTTGGTGATCTTAATTTTTGGAATATTAGTGATTTAATGAATCTAAATCTAGATTATGAAGATATTACTGACCTAGGTTTTGTCATGGTGGGCTCTGATAATGGAGGCAACTTTTTTACTTTAGATATTGATAACGAGTATGGTTTTGGTCATGGTGCTGTATTTATGCACAGTAGAAGCGACACCTCTAAAGAATGGGCTAAGTATCTAGCTAATAACTTTTCGGAATTGGTTGAAAAAATAATCCAAAATGAGGATTTTGACAATGATGAAACCTATCCCTTTTTAGGAGGAGAAGATGATCTAAACTAAGGTAACTTATTTAGTTCTTCAAAATGCTGTTCGAGTGTATGTTCGCCAGTAGTTGGAGCGATCATTTCCATAGATAAAACAGTCATGAAAAATTCGATAGGGCCAAATCGTTGAGCGGATAGAAAGACTTTGCTGAGTTTCAGTAGCAGTTTTCTAGCCCAATTAGGTATATAAGTTATTTTTGGAGTTTTGCCCAAGACCTTAAATGCAATTTGGGCAATTTCCGTTTGCGTTAAAATTTCAGGCCCTCCAATATTAATTTCTTGTTGCTGTTGTTCGATAGCTTCAATACAAACCTTTGCTAAATCTTCACCATGAATAGGGTTAGCCTTCAGTTGGCCATCTCCAAATAGATAAACTCTTCCCTTTTTCGCCATATTATAAACTTCTGATAAATCAGAAAAAAAGCCATTGGGTCTAACAACACAATAGTCCAAACCAGAGCTTTTTAGTTGATCTACAAATTTTTCTTTAGCAGCAAATATTTGTAGGTTTCTTAATTTATCTCCATTAAGAGCCGAAACATAGATAAACTTTTTGACAGCACTCTTTTTTGCTTCTTCCAATAGATTGAGGTTTGCCTGATAATCTACATCTATATAAGATACCCCATCTCTTTGTTTAGTAATTCCCACTGTTGAAATAACAATGTCTATTCCCTCACAACAACCCTCCAAATCTTGAGGTTTGGTTATTTGAGCTGTTATGATTTTGGTAGTATGAAGGCCCAGTTGTTCAAACTTTTTTGGATTTCTAACTAAGACAGTGCTTTTGTAATTTTGAGCCAAGAGTTCTTTTGCTATATGGCTTCCTAAATAGCCTGTTGCACCTGCCAATAGAATAGTTGTTGTTGTCATTATAATTAGAGTTTACAAACTGTTCATTTAATGAAACAAAGATAGTTGTTAAGAAGCTAAGTTCTCTTGACGATCGTCAAGAACGGATATTTTTAGCTTTTGCAGTAATTCTTTTTTTTATTCGACTCAAAGTTTCTGGAGAAACCCCCAAAAAAGAGGCTATATATTGTTGTGGAGCTCGTTGAAACAATTCACTTTTGGATGCTAATAACTCTAAATACCTTTGCTCAGGAGATTTAGTGACAAAAGAGGCAATCATTTTTTGGCAACTGATTAGTTCTTCTTCTGTAGCTATTTGACCTATGACGCCTAGTCTTGGAAATTTTTGAAGCATCTCCTCAATAACATCCTTATCAAAATGCATTAAGGCAGAATCCTCTATAGCTTGATAGTTTTCAGTAGCTTTTTTGTTATGCGTAAAACTTTCACCTGCACAAATAAATTTGCCTTCTAGGTAGAAAAAAGCTGTTTTTTCTACTCCATCAACATTATAGTACAAACGAACGCAACCATCTAGGACAAAATAGATAGTTCTAGATATTTTACCTTCCCTAAAAATGACATCATTCTTTTTATGGACCTTGAGAGGAACCTTACTTTTAATAAAGTTTAATTCCTCTTCACTTAAGGTTATATAAGGTTTGATGAGTTTACTAAATTTATCTAGCATATAATCAACCTATAACTAGTTTTGCAAAAAGTGTTTGATTACATCCATATATTCCTCATAACCCATTGTGTTAGGCACTGTGCTATGTCCAGCTCCATCTACCCGAACTTCTGTTTTGGAAGAACCTTGATAGCCTTTAGCTACAACACTACCATGTGTGTGGATACTCAAGAAATCATCATCTTCACCATGCAACCATAAGAATGGTTGTTGTATTTTTTTGATTTCTTCAGCATTGTCAATCTTTAGATTTGTCAAGAAAGATCCTGGAATAGCCAATTTAGAGGCATCTTGAGCCATAACCTCAGCAGAAGCAAAAGGAGCTTCTAGTATAAGTTTGCTTGGAGTCATAACTTGAGGGTTAGCAGTCAGTTCAGTAGCAGGAGCAGTGCCCATACTAAAACCATACATAACTAGTCGATCACCTGTCAAGCCATTACCTTTTAGCCATTCTAAGGCTGAATTTACATCCGCATACAAGCCACTTTCAGTAGATGTGCCTTCAGATTTGCCATAACCCCTGTAGTCAATCATTAATACACCATATTGATTTTTGCTGGCTACATTAGCTAATAATTGAGCACGAGGCCAGTAGACATCCATATGAGCGGCATTTCCATGACAATACATGATAACAGTGTCTGTAGCTATTTTT
>JAAEPD010000249.1 GCA_024222455.1 Aureispira sp. | reverse complement strand
ATCTAAAAACATATAAACAGGACAAGTCATTATATATGGCTTGTCCTATTCTATATACTAAACCCTCGATATTTGCACAGTCCCTGTAATTTTTCCTATAATCTAATCTCTTAGCTAAACACCATATTTACTAGCTTACAGAAAATTCGGGATGACTTATGTTGTCTTGCCTAACTTCCTCTTTTAGTCAAGGTATGACTACCATCAAGTTCAATACTAGACAAACCCAAACAAGACTAATTCCTAGCTAATCATTTTTTTTAAATTATTATTGTATTTACAAGTGAAACATGGAAGCCTTTATTGTCTTGTTAGACAATACATTATGCTGACACCCTCTGTGTTTGAACAGTAATATTTTCGTTTACAGACCTAAAATATATTTTTTCAGGGTAGAAGCTACAATCCAAAGCCTCGTAACAAACTGACAGATAGAACATTAACTCTTAATTTATTATTTTAAACCCTTTAATTTCTGCTTATTTTTGTTTGTATTAAAACCGAAAAAAATTGTTTTTTGTAATATCAATTAGATACAGAACAACTGAATTTTAATAACACAACATATCAAATTGATAAAAGTACTAATCTCAAATCATTTTTAAACAACCTCATGAAAAGATTGATTACCTGTTTTGTAATAATGCTAATCTTGGGCTTAAATCTACATGCCCAAGATGATTTTTCAAAGTATTCTATAGACCAACTTGATAGTCTATTTATAGAATATAAGTTTATAGAAACATTTGATAAACTACTGCCCTGTGCACTAGAGGCTTTTCATAAGGTCAAGGCTCAATCTAAAGAACAAGACACAACCTATGCTCGTATATTAAGCCAAGTTGGGTATGCTTATGATTATGGAGAGGAAGATTTTGATAAGGCAATTATGTATTATAACCAGTCTATTAATCTTTATAAAAGATTAGGCGTTCAATCCATTACCTATGGACATACTCTATTCTGTTTAGGCCAAATCAGATTATATACAGAAAATAACATTGAAGAGGCTGAACCATTGTATTTAGAATATCTCCGAATTATAGGACTAAATGTAGAAAAAGAACATCATGAGTATTTCTATGCTCTCGCAAACCTAGGAGGTTTTTATGGTGACATAGAAGAGTACGACAAAGCTAACAGCTACTATGATAAGCTTGTCAAGTTGATTCCTACAAGTAAGGTCAAACAAGATGTATATTATGTGATTGCTTTGCGCCAAACTGCTGAATTATATCAAGATATGGATTTGTTAGATCAAGCTGAATCAATTTATTTAACTGCTTTAGAAATCGTTAAGAAGCTAAATGGCCATACTGCTAATACAGAGCATCTTATCTTATTGAACAATTTAGGTCATATTTATCGAAAAAAGACTAAGCATAAAGAAACTGAACTAATCTTATACAAAGCTAAATCAATAGCTGAATCTAAGCCCGAACTAAACCCATTATTACATACCAATATTTTAAATAATTTAGCTATTCTATATCAAGATTTAGGGCGTTATGAACAAGCAATTACTTCATTTCAGCAAGCAATAAAGGTTATAGAAAGCATGGAGGAGAAAGATATTTCTGAATATGCTTCATCTTTAAATAATTTGGCAGTGCTCTACATGAATATGCATGAATACGCCAAAGCAAAAAAAATACTACTCAAGGTTACTCATCTTTTCAAAAATACTCATGGAGAACAAAGCATCTATTATGGCTTAGCATTACTAAATTTAGCTTCTGCTTATTTTGAGTTAGAAGACTACTCCAAAGCTGAAGAGATTAATATTTTAGCAAAAAAAATATTAAAATTAGTATTGGGCCCAACTCATTCTAATTATTTACAAGCAGTTTCTAATTTAGGACTTATATATGTAGATGTAAAACAATATGATAAAGCTGAAGTTTTATTGAAAAATGTTTTAACAACTCAAATCCAAATAAATGGTAAAGAAAGCCTTCCTGTTGCAAGGACATTTAATATACTGTCAAGATTATACTTACATTCAAACAATCTGAATATTAGTGAAGAAATGCTTAAACAAGCATTTGATGGAATTAGCCCTGATTTGGATAGTTCAATCGTTTTTACATTAGATTTTATACAAAAGTTGCAAACTAAGAGATTTTATAACAATGAGAGAGGAATCGACTGTTTAGGGACTTTACATAGATTATTTTTAAAAAAATATCATAAAAAAAACCAATATAGTGACCTTCAGATGGTTTATACCATAAACCAGACTACTATGAAAATGATTGAATCATTTAGAACTAGTTTTAGTGCAAAGAAAGATAAATTAAGGCTTTTAAAAAGATATAATTTCTTTGCTAAAAATGCGATGATGGCAGCACAAGAAATGTATAGACTAAATCCTTCCGAAGATTTGATCAAGGAGATGTTTAAGTACTCTGAGCAGAATAAATCAGTATTACTTTCCCAAGCTCTAAAAGCACAAAAAAATAATGGTCTAGGCAAAATACCTGACAATATTATTGAAGAAGAAAAAGGCTTACAAAAACAATTAGCAAAGGTCAAAAAACAACTATTGCAAGGAAAAGGAGATAAGGTTACTTTATTGGCAGAGCAAAATAAGTTGAATGAAGAGATAGAACAGTTTAGGCAAAAACTAGAATCTAATCACCCTAAGTATTACAAATACAGATATCAGAATACAACTATAAAAGTAGAAGAAATTCAAAAACTGCTCAAACCCAAAACTGCATTGCTTGAGTTTTTTGTAGCCGATACTGTCATCTATCTATATTATATTGACCAAAAACAAATAAAGATAGAGCCTATTTCTATAGCTTCTGGAGTTTGCAAAAAGCAAATCAACACATTAAGAAAAGTATTAACAAACTATAGAAATATTAGCAAAAATAAAAGTAAAGGGTACCAACTATATACAAAAACTGCTCATTGGTTTTATAATACTTTATTAAAAAAAACCTTAGAAGACACAGAGAACATAAATCATTTGATTTTTGTAACAGATGGAGAATTGGGCCATTTGCCTTTTGAGACTTTCTTAGTAGAACCTTCAACAGATTCTATTGGATCGTATAGTGATTTACATTATTTACTCAATGATTATGAGATCAGCTATGCTTACTCAGCAACTTTGCTGAAAGAAAATCAAGATAATTCTAAGCAACAGGTAAGTAACAAAATGTTAGCTATGGCTGCCTCTTATAGCAAAGCTATAACTAATGAGAACTTAGATTATCGAAGTCCTTTACTATTAAATTTGCGTAAAGCATTACAACCTCTGCCTTCAGCTGAAAAGGAAGTAGAAGCACTAGAAAAGTTATTTGAAGGTGTTTTTGGATTAAAAGAAAACGCTACTGAAAAGAAGTTTAAAGAAGACGTAAGCAACTATGGTATAATCCACTTGGCAATGCATGGTATTCTTAATAAGCAATATCCTATATTGAGTAGTTTGGCTTTTACAGAAGATAGCGATAGTCTGGAAGATAATTTTTTGGAGGCGCATGAAATTTCTCAACTTCAACTTAATGCTGGATTAGTTGTACTTTCTGCTTGTGAAACAGGTTATGGAGAGTTTGAACAAGGGGAAGGGACTATCTCTTTAGCTCGTAGTTTTATGTATGCTGGAGTGCCTAGCTTAATAGTTAGTTTATGGCAAGTAAACGACCAATCTACCTCAATGATTATGCAAAATTTTTATCAACACCTTAGCACAGGATTGAATAAATCAGAGGCTCTTCGACAAGCAAAACTAGATTATCTAAAAAATGCTAAAGGTATAGCTGCACATCCTGCTTTTTGGTCACCGTTCATACAACTGGGAGATAGTCAACCTATAGCTTTAGCAAAAAAAGGCAGTTCCAATTGGATTGGATGGTTAGTAGGCGGAAGTCTTATCCTTTTATTAGGTTTTTTAGGACGTATTCTATTAAAGAAAAGAGCAAAACTTGAGGTCTAAAACTATACATTACAATAACATGCAAAAAATCCTAAGCCAAATACAAGCAGAACGCCAACGTCAATTAGAAAAATGGGGCGAACAAAATCACTCCCCTATCGAATGGTGTGCAATATTGGGAGAAGAGGTGGGAGAGGTAAACAAAGCCGCATTGGAATCGCATTTTAAGCATCCCAATGCGGATATTGAAGAGTACCGAAAAGAATTGGTACAAGTAGCTGCCGTAGCTGTGGCTATGCTACAAAGCTTAGATCGAAATGAGTTAGGTTAACGTAAACTCAGGATCAGAAATAAATTCTAAAAAACTGTCTACCAAGCACTTAAAGCCATATTTTATCACTCAAAATGGGGCTGAACGCCCCCGAAGAGTCTTAAAATACTTTCCAATTGGTGGTGGTCTGGGACTCTTCGGCAGGATTAACCTACCTCTGAGTGACAAAAACAACTAAGTTAAAGTTTGATAATCAAAGGTTTAAAGTTTTTTAGTAGAAGTCTATCTAATCTTGAATTCACGTTAGGTTAATAACACTTAGTTTCTAAAATACTCAATCTCATGCACCTCATAGGGCATTGGCATTTCGAGTAGCCGAAACATGCTTCTTATATTCTTTTTAGGAATAGTAGCACCTCTACGTGCTTGTATATTAGCTTCACTAGTCTCAATATAAGCTAACTTAAATCGAGGATTGTAAACACTCAAGGCACGTATGACACGCATCCGAAGATCACTAGTCAGGTTGGTGCTATTCCATATAAAAGGTTGTTTTTTAGCTGCATAGCTTTTAGCTAAAGTATAAGCATATTGCGCCACTTTCCCTTGTCCTTTTTTGTCAGTATGTTTGATTTTCAATTGCTTCCGAATGTCATCCAAACTAATCATAGGCAAGTCAAATTGGCTAGCATAAGTATCTTTGCCACTACCTGCTATACCCGAAAGTATCAGTATCTCAAAATCAGTATCATCATACAGCTCTGCTGGATGTTCCTCTCTTTTGAAAAAGAATCGAAACTTGCTGTGCTCGTTATGAAAGTTTTTGGGCAACTCCCAACAGTCATTCTCAATACACAACTCCTTGAATAATTCTACCTGAAATAAAGAATTTTCCTGATCAGCAGAGATACGACCCAATACATCAGCTTTTGCTAATAAATAGAGCCAATTGTTGGGAAGTCGCAAGCTAGAACTCATAATACTTGTATTAGGGTTAGATTTTCTAATCCCCCAAAGTGGTAAGCCATGCAAGCGCACCAATCCACTAATCAATTCACGAGCTTCAAAATCAGCTCCCCAAAGCAACTGGCGCACGACCTTCTCTCCTACCTTCGCATGTCGAGGCGATCGGATATAGCCTTCATCATCTGTTATGGTGCATATAGGTTTAGCTATATCGTGCAGCAAAGCAGACAAAAACAAAATATATTGTTCCTCTTCTTGCAGCTCTTGAAATTCTTCAAACTTCATCAACTCCTCTACTACCATCTTAGTATGTGTCCAAACATCACCTTCTGCATGAAAACGATGATCTTGCATACAATTTTGCATAGGAGCCACCCAATCAAATTGCTTTTCTATACTCCCCCAATCAACCTCTCCTTTATTTAAAAGATCGTTGATACCATAGTTTGGCTTTTTGCCAGTTACGGGTCCAATGTTGGTTAGTTTTAACATGATTCCTCCTTACATATTTTAATACATTATTTTTAAAATCATCAACATGAAAGCTATCTGCATTTCTAAAAACGAAACCTTCACAATCTCCTCCAAACACGCTCCCTTGTTCCATTCTATCAGCAATCAGTTGTTTTATTTGGGCAGCTTCAAATCTGCCTATTTCTAAGACGGGTATAGTTGGTAGTTCTAGCAATTCGGCATAAAATAATACCTCCTCCCAAGACAACCACCGCTCACCATCTCGAATAGCAAAAACAAAGAAAAAATAAGGTAACTGTTCATACTCTATACTATGAACTCCATAAAGATTTTCACCAAAAACCTCTAAGTCACCTAAATCATTACTAACACGTTCCCAAATAGGCCACATATTGCCTGCCCAAGGGTTTCGTGTAGGACTACCATGCGATCGAGCATAGACCCCTGATGCTTTCAGGCAAGTATTCTCTCCATCCAGTTTTTCTGTCATTACTAATTCTTCTGTGAGTATGTTTTCCCAGTCTTGCAAAATCTTATCGTCTGAGGTCGCCCCTTCCGAAAATGGAAAATGATAAGTACGACCATATTTTTGAGTTTGCATGATCTACATATTTTTATCTATTGGCTAATTAAATTAACCAACAAAATCTATTTATTGAAATATACTATAAATGGGTTGGATAAAAAGAGCGAAGACTCTATTTATCTATAAATATGGAAAGTAATATGTAGTTGTAGTATTACACTATTTGTAGGTATAAGTAGGTTGATATTTTATGACCTTCAACTAACCTAGAGGCTAGCCAATGAGCAGAACCGTTTTTGTAGGGCAATTTGTTCCATCTAAGCCATTTTTTTATTTATATTGGAGAAATATTCCCCCAAAAAATTCAAAAACCATTTATTAAATAAACTTGCTTATGAAATTACTTCGACTTAGTTTATGTATATCCACTTTACTTTTTGCCTTTGCCGCCTGTAATACAGATGGAGGAGAAAAAGAAAAAGATTTTTTAATTGGGCATTGGACCTTTACTAAGGGGAAGGCTGATGGCGCTCCTCAAGTTGCGGGAGATCCAAATAGTTTGTGGAATGATTTGAGTGTCGATTTTACAGACAAGCAGATTGAATTTGTTGTATTTGAACAACTAGGATTTAGCAAAACTGCTGAATACGAACTCAAAGAAAGTACTATTCAAATCAAAAACCCTAAACTAGATTTTAAAGTACAAGAATTGACTGAAAATAAATTACACTTTGATTTTTCTGTTAGCCTAGAAGGGCAACAGCACCATTTAGATATGGAGTTTGAGAAAAAATAATACAAAATCTAACATATATAAAAGGCAAGCTATTTTAGATATAGCTTGCCTTTTGTCTTTTATATAACTTCTTCCTATACGTTTTAAGCAACTGGTGCAGAAGGATCTGCAGCTGCTTCTGCTGCTAATCTATTTTTATTGATTTTATCCAATTCTTTATCTATATAATATAGACTTTGCCCCCCAGTCCCTATCAACTTCATTTTATCTAAAATTTCTCTCATCAAAGCTTCCTCTTCTCGCTGTTCTGCTACATACCACTGCAAAAACAGTATAGTTGCATGATCATTTGCTTCTTGCGATAGGTTGAGTAAACTGTGGATAGATTGTGTTACATGACGCTCTTGTGCATAAACCATTTTGAATACTTCTTGGATAGAATCATATTCGCTTTGTGGCAGTTTTTGAGCAGGAATGATTGCATGCCCATCCATTTCATTCATGTAATGTACAATTTTGAGCATATGCTCACGCTCCTCATCAGATTGCGCATAAAAGAACTGTGCACAGCCTCCTAAACCTTCTTTATCACACCAAGAAGCCATAGCTAAATAAGTAGCTGAAGAATTTGCCTCTAACTCTATTTGATCATTAAGTGCTGCCGTTATTTTTTCGTTTAACATCGTTATTTTCTTTTAGGATTGTAATATATCATTCTATTCTTTAATATTAGAAATACAAAGATGCATTTTTGGTTCAAAAGATATGGCAAGAATTCTATAAAATTCGTGTAATTTAAAACCAATCCGATTAAAAATAGCTTAACGGCGACCATATTCTTCACTATCTTCATTTAAGATATTCTTAGAAGGTTGCATAAGTATATTTGACTGCATCAATTGTTCTTTTTGCTCAGCTGTCAACTCTTTCTCAAAATCCATATCAGGAAACATATTCTTTACCCATTCTGGGTCTAGCCTAAAAGCTGTTTTCAAATCTTGAGCAAATTCTTGATCATCTCCTTTTTTTAGCAACAAAATAGCTCTAATAACATAAGCTCCGGCTGATTCCTGTAACCTCAATGAGTTATTGATTGTGTCCAAAGATAATTCTTGTTTGCCTAGTTTTTCGTAGGCTAAAGCTACTATGATCAAATTTCTGCTCCACCCTGCTTTATTTACAGTATCATCTTTAAAAAAACTTAGAAATCCCTTTATGTGCTTATCTAAGAGTTTATATTCTGAACTATTAAGCTCCACAGAATCATGGTTATCAACCACTTTAGAAACAAATGAAAAAGCTTGATAATACTCTAGTTTTTCTTTTAATTTTTTATATTCTTGCATACTCCTAATCTGCAAAGCATAAGAAGAATAAAGATAGCCCTTTTCCCAATTCATCATTTCTACTGCACACAAACAAGCATCAGTATAAGCTATTATTAAATCTTCTTCCTCCTTTCCTATTAGAATTGCTTTTTCGTAAGCGTCTAAAGCCTCTGCATAGCTTTTGTTTTTCATTTTTATTAAACCCAAGTTTACAAACAGCTCTGCATACTTAGGATCTATAGGTTCTGCATCGGGTCGATGTGGATTGAAGGGATGATTCTTTAAATTCTGATTTTTGGGGTCTAATAAGATTAGTTTAGTAAGATCTTCTATGGCTCCTTCTTTTTCGCCTAGTAAGAATCGAACTTCCATACGCTTCTTAAGCGCAAAAGTATTGTTTGCATTAGACTTAATAATACCATTATATAAGTCTAGCTTTTTTTTGAGTTTATTGATATTTTTGGGATAAGCCATTATCTTTTTTTTAATAAAAACTATATCTATATTGAAAACTTCGGAAAAGTCATTT
>JAAEPD010000248.1 GCA_024222455.1 Aureispira sp. | reverse complement strand
GATAAAGCCGTAATTTTTTGATTAGACAAGGCAGATGTTCTGCCTAATAGCCTTAGCTATTAAGGTAGGTTGTCTAACGAAGGGCTAAATAAAAAAGAACAATTTATCATCTACTATAATTACTTACATAACCTTTATTAAAGGCTCTAAATATACAATCTTACCTTCAGAAATTGCCCAACTAAAAAACTTAGAGAGCCTTCATATAAACGGAAAGCTTAGTGTAGCTGACCTTCCTAAGGAATTGAAACAACTTTCTGGTCTTAAATCCTTAGAACTAGATGTTATAGAAGGAGAGTGGCCTAGTTTTTTGAGTCAGTTTATTAATTTGAAATATTTGTGTTGGAATGGAAACGTAAGAGTGTTACCTAAGTATCTAATAAATTTTAAAGAATTGGAAACTTTTGTTTTGCAAGCTGCACAAATAGAAGATATGAATGACTTTGTAGCAATTATAGATCAATTACCTAATTTAGATGAATTAAGAATAAATGAGTCCAAAACCTTTGCAACAGGAGTTGTGGTTGATACGAATAAACTAATGAATCAGCTGATAAAAACTAGCGTAAATTTTAGTGAGTGTTAGAGGGCAGTCGTTGATGATAGTTGTTTTAAAGAATAGAAGTTGCTCATGAATTTTATGTCTAAAATTCATGAGCAACTTCTATGTTGAAGGATATTATTTTCGAGATGGAAGCAACTTTTTTAACCAATCGGGCAACTTAGGCAAACTAGGGAACTCCATACTCGACAATCCTGTAAGTTTATGCACTTTCATCAATCTGAAAGTGTCTTTCATATGAGTAGTCATTCCATATTTTTTAGCATGAGTAATTGCATGTATATTTCCTTTTGCTTTCGAATCAACAAAACCCTCAAAATATTCTTTTCCAGACAATTCAATATATCTTGACTCAACATCTTTTTTATTCCAAAAAGAATGCATAACTCCTTTAGGTTTTATAATATAACTTCCTGCAGGTGCAGAGAAACGTAAGCCTTCAGCTCCTCCAACCTCAAACTCTAGTTCTCCTGTTATAACATAGACCAATTGAGCTTCATGCTCATGGGTATGAGGCGCTATTATTTCGTTGGGGCGAATAACCCCTTCCATCACAGAAAAGTCCCCTGCAAGATCTTCTGTGCGAGCTTTTATTACCATGTCACTATGTGTTCGTTCACCTTCTCCAGGAAGTCTTAATACATCTTTGATCTGTACGTTCATTGTTCAAGTATTTTGTATGATTAAATTGTTTGAACAAAAATAAGGGGAGTCACTTGCATAATTTTTACCCTATGGTAAAAAATGGAGAAGTACAGAATTTATTTCTGTTTTCTAATTCGACTTAAGGATTGTTGAGTAATGCCAAGGTAGGAGGCTATATGCCCTAAAGCTACTCGTTGAAGGATATCAGGATGCTTTTCTATTAAATTTGAATAGCGAGTAGGAGCATCTCTAAATTGCAGGTCTTTGACCTTTTCGCCTAATTCAAGCAAGAATTGAACTAAGGCCAAGTTCCAAATTTTTTCTGTTTCAGGAAAAAGGCTTGATAATTTATAAAAACCTTCTAATGAAATACTATAGACTACAGTCTCTTCAAGCGTCTCTATATAGTAGCTGCTTTCCGTTTTATTCAAAAAACTATCGAGTTCTGTTATAAAGCTATTCTCGAATCTAAACCAGTGGGTAATATCTTTGCCAGCATCATTATAATAGTAAAAACGCAAGATCCCTTTTTCTATAAAATAAAGCTTTCGACAAGTTCTACCAGCTTGTAGCAGCTGTATATTTTTAGGATGTTCCTCCCTTTTACTGATACTTAGAAAAACTCCCAAAAAATCTTCAAAATTTATACTTGAATCATTATATTCCATTGGTGGTTCTTTCAATTATTTGCGCCCAAAATCAGCAGGAATTTCGCCCCAATCTCTAGTTTGCCATTTCAAGATAGTTGTAGTGTAAGTATTGGATTTAAGCCACTTTTCGGCACGTGCTACCAATTCAAAAAGCGTTTTGTTGTTTGGTCCACGCTGAAGTTTAGAGTTCATTTTCTTTTTGGCTACCCAACCCATCGCAATTTTAGAATCTGAGTATATAGGCAGATCAGAGCCTTGTTTTTTAAGTAGTGCCAAGCCATGTACTAATGCCAAAAATTCACCTACGTTATTAGTCCCCTTCATGAAAGGACCTAGATGGAAAATTTGCTTGCCCGTATCTGTTTCCACACCTCTATATTCCATTTTACCAGGATTTCCACTACAAGCAGCATCTACAGAGATACTCTTCCATACAACATCAGTATTGCTCTTAGAAATACGAGCCTTAGGTTTGCTATCTTTCTTTTGGATATAATCAAAGCTATTGCCCAGCAATGCATCCTCTGCCTCTGCTAGTGATCCAAACGACTTGTATCTAGCACCTGTATAACCATCTACTTGTTTCTTGCATTCTTTCCATGTTTTGTACACACCTGGTTCGTGACCAGACCAGACTACATAAAATTTAGGTTTCTTTTTAGACATCTATAGTTCGTTGAATTTTCGCAAGTGATGGATAATCAACACTAACTGTTTTAGGATAAAAATTACTAATAATTTAATTATGTAAGATATAGTATCATTACTTTTTATTCAGATACTCTTCAGTTGTATAGACTTTGTTTACAAAGATAGAACTATTGTTTTTGATAACAAACTCGCTCAAACCAACATGAGTTTTATTCTTAGGGTTCCAATCATAAGTATAGCCCAATTGAGTCCAAGGATATTTATCTCCACTACAGTTATAATAAGAGTCGTTTCTAAGGTTTCTAATCCATTGTATATGTGTACTATCTGAATCATCTGTAAAGCAAAGCTCACAAGAACTATCTTCTGTATCCTTATCTGGGCAAGGTCTGAATAAGTCTTTTGGCTGTACCCAAAATTCTATAAAATAAGACTTTGTAACAGTAGGAGGTAAACCCAAAAGCTGTTTGAGACGTAGCTCGTTATTCTTACTATCTTTAGGGGCAATTTGAGGCCAAAGTGTGCTCAGGTCAGGGATAGCGGTTACCCATACATCATACTGCTTGGTGTTGTATGCCCCAGATGTAGGATAGTAGGATTTATTGGCAACCCAAGTAGCAGTCAATACATATTGCTGGCCATCTATTTCCTTCCATTCTAAAGACTTGTTGGTAGTTGCAATACTTGTTAATGATTTTGAAATCTCATCAGCTTCAGGATAGCTAGCATCTACAATAGATTGAGTATACATAGCTTCTTGACCATTAGCCGAAAAGGGTTTAGTTGTTTGACAACTTGTCCAGAAGAGAACTGAACTAAGTAATAAAAGGAGGGGAAATAAACGCATGATTAAGGTTTTAGGTTTAAATATTGTGCCGTCCTGAAATAGGTTGACAGAATTATGAAATTAAAACCCAAGATCTAATTGCTTAGGGTCGTGTTTGTCATT
>JAAEPD010000247.1 GCA_024222455.1 Aureispira sp. | reverse complement strand
GATAAAGCCGTAATTTTTTGATTAGACAAGGCAGATGTTCTGCCTAATAGCCTTAGCTATTAAGGTAGGTTGTCTAACGAAGGGCTAAATAAAAAAGAACAATTTATCATCTACTATAATTACTTACATAACCTTTATTAATGTAGGTTCAGAAAGTTCTTATCCTAAATATTTTGTAGAATACAATGGAGAGGTCATCTTTCAGGCAAATGATGGACCACATGGCAAAGAACTTTGGAAATATGATCCAGGTTCTAATACGGCGTCTATGATAAAAGACATCCAAACAGATTCTGCCCAAGGTAATGTTCATTACCCTACTTTATATAATGGTAAAATCTATTTTGCAGCTTATGATGGGGGCACCTTTTGGCAGGAATTGTGGGAATATGATGGTACTGATGCAACTTTAACAGAAGATATTAAAACAGGATTTCAGAGTTCAAACCCTTCTAATTTTGCCATATATAATGGTAATCTTGTATTTAAAGCTACATTCCCTAATGGTGTAGGAGGAACCGAAGTCGGTCAATTTGATGGGACTACAGTATCCATGTTATCTGATGTTCGTCCTGGTTCATCAAGTAGTTATCCTGGTTATTTAGAGGTATATGATAATGACCTTTATTTTATGGCTAATAATGGTACTAATGGCTATGAGCTGACAAAGTTTGATGGTGTTAGTTCAACCTTAGTTCAGGATATTAACCCTGGTTCTAGCAATGGATTGACGGTTGGATTAACTGCATTTAATGGCGATTTATATTTTAGTGCAGATGATGGTGTGCATGGACGTGAGTTGTGGAAATATAATGCAACTCTAGATACAGCTGTTATGGTTGCAGATATTCGTTCTGGTTCTGCTTCTAGTATGTTGACAGGAGAGGGGCAGGAGTTTAAAATATTCAATAATGAACTATATTTTCAGGCAAATGATGGTACCAATGGAGCCGAGCTTTGGAAGTATGATGGGACAACTCTAACTATGTTGGAAGTTGCTACTGGTTCTCAAGGAGGCAGTCCAAGATACCTAACTGTTTTAGATGATAAACTATATTTTAGCGGATATACTCAAACTGATGGAATTGAGTTAATGAGTTATGATGGAACTACATTTGCTACTGCAGCAAATATTAGATCAGGAGGAGGAAGTAGTCAACCAACCTATATAGCTGCTGCTGGTGATGCTTTGTATTTTCATGCAGATGATGGAAGTGGAAATGGGTATGAACTATGGAAATATACTGTTCCAAGACAAACTGCATACTTTGTAGACATAAATGCAACTGGCTTGAATGATGGAACTACTTGGGCTAATGCTTATACCAGCCTACAAGAGGGTATGGACTCTGTACTTGCTGGAGACACTCTAATGGTAGCAGAAGGTACTTATTTTCCTAACAAAGATATTAGTGGCGCTATGTCTAGCAGTCGAAGTGCAACATTTTATATCAATAAAAATATTACAATTCAAGGAGGTTATCCAACAGGTGGGGGAACAATGAATCCTATGGATAACAAAACTATCTTGAGTGGAGATTTAGGAGCTCAAGGAGATGCAAGCGACAATAGTTATAATGTAATTTATCTAAGAAATGCTTCATCTACACTAGTTTTAGATGGTTTAACCATTGAACATGGTAATGCAAATGGGAGTCCATATCCATACAATAGAGGAGGGGGAATTGCTAATAATGGGATGAATTCAGGTAACTCTAGTCCAACAATTCAAAATTGTATCTTCCGATGGAATATGGGGACTTACGGAGGTGCTATTTCCAATATGTCTAATTATGGTGGAGCTATAGATGCAACAATAACAGGCTGTTTGTTTTATGAAAATACAAGTGCAGTAGGTTCAGCAATCAGTAATGGTACTTATCAAGGCGGAAGTAATAACTCTATAATTACCAATTGTACCTTTGCTGATAATGTAGGAACAAGTATTCATAATGCGAATGGAGGAGCTACTATTACAGTTCAAAATAGTATTATTTGGGATCAAGGAGCACCACTGTATAATTATGGTAATGAGGTAACTGTGCAATATTGTTTAGTAAAAAGTACTGTATTGCCTGCTAGAACAACAGATGGAGGAAACAACAGTTTCTCAATCAATCCTCAATTTACAGATGCAGCGAATGACGACTATAGTTTAAAAGCCTTTTCAGTAGGAGTAAATATAGGTTCTAATGGGCTATTGCCAGTAGATTATACTTCAGATTTGCTAGGAGGAACAAGAACAGTAAATACAACAGTAGATTTAGGTGCAATAGAACGAGCAATGGCACCAGCAGTTATCTATGTCAATCATTTAGCTGCGGGTTCCAATAATGGAACATCTTGGACAGATGCTTATACCTCTCTAAGAGTAGGATTGGATGCAGCAAGTTCAGGTACAAGTATTTGGATAGCAAGTGGAACCTATATGCCAACCAGCAATACTGATCGTGCCATGAGTTTTGAAGTAGCAAGTGGCATAAAGGTCTATGGAGGATTTGCAGGTGTAGAGACTATAGTAAGTCAACGTGATTGGGCAGCAAATCCAACAATTTTAAGTGGAGACTTAGGAGCAAAAGGTGATCCTAGCGACAACAGTTACAATGTAATTCGTATGCAAAATGCACCTGCCACAACACTTTTAGATGGATTAATTATCCAAGATGGCAACGCTAATGGTACACCTTACCCATACAATCGTGGAGGTGGATTCTCTAACAATGGTATGAATTCAGGTAATTCTAGTCCAACCATCCAAAACTGTATTTTCCGTTGGAACATGGGAACTTATGGAGGAGCTATCTCTAATATGTCTAACTTCAATGGAACTGTTAATGCAACAATTACAGGTTGTTTATTCTATGAAAATACAAGTACAACAGGTTCTGCAATTAGTAACGGAACCTATAGAGGCGGAAGCAATAATTCAGTGATCACAAACTGTACTTTTGCAGATAATACAGGGACGAGTATTCATAATGCCAATGGAGGAGCATCAATTACTGTCCAAAACAGTATTATTTGGGATGCCGGGGCACCATTGTACAATTATGCCAACGAAGCAACAGTGCAACACTGTATTTTAGTAAGTGGAGCATTACCAGCTAGAACTATAGATGGTGGTAATAATCTGTTTGCAACAGATCCTATGTTTGTGGATGCAGCAAATGATGATTATAAACTACAAGGAGCATCGCCAGCTGTTGGAGCCGGTTCTAATGCTTACTTACCAGCAGACTATACTTTAGATTTGGCTTATACAACTCGTCAAAATGGAGCAACAGTAGAAATAGGTTGTTATGAAGATGGTGTGAGTAGTGCTAAAACAATGGCCAACAATAATCCTACAACTGTAGATGCGAATACAAGTGCAGAAGAAGAGCAAGCTATAGAAACAGTAATTGAAGAAGAGCCTTTAGAGGAAGCTGCTACAGTAATGAACATGACGGTATATCCAAATCCCGTACAGGATATCGTGAATATTCGTTTAGCAGGTATTCAGGAAACGGTTAATTTACAGGTGATTAATACAGCAGGACAAACTATCCAGCAAGAGGTATTGGATGTTCAAGAAGGGGAAACGATCCAATTGGATATGAGTCGCTTGGCGAATGGTATTTACTTGCTTAACGTACAGTTGAACGATGGTACTCGTTTGAATGAAAGAGTTATTAAATTCTAGTATAGACGAACTATTTTGTCATAAATAAGAAAGATCAGGAATCAGATATAATCTAGGTTCCTGATCTTTTTTATTAGAGGATTCTCCTCTATTGATACTTGCTGTTTTGGAGTATAGAATCGTATTCTAAAAGGGAAGTGCCAGTATAAAAGAACTTAAAATAGATATTCCTTTATGGTTGATCAAATCTTAACTTTGCAATGCTTTTAAAGTGTTGGGAGTTAATGTTTAAGCTTAGGTGAGAGATGTAAAAAAAGCTTTCATAATTTAAAAAATAGGAAAATTAACGAAGCATTAAACTGTGGCAAATCGCATATTTGGTGTATGTGAAATTAGCACTTAACTCATATATCGCCCCCCAGAGGTTATATGAAAATTAGCAATAAGTGTTCAGTTTCTAAATTGATTACTCAATAACTATTTTTTATTAAAAAAATCATATTATGAAAACCATTTTTTTTGTATTTCTTTTTTTATACACTTGGCAAATAACACAAGGACAAGCGTCCATGGTTGCAGATATTAATATGGGCACGGGAAATTCTAGTCCTGCAGTTCTAACCGAATTTAACAACAAGCTTTATTTTCAGGCCACAGATGGTATCAATGGCACAGAGTTATGGAACTATGATGGAACAAATCCACCATCTATGGCTGCTGATATTAATGTAGGCACAGGAAATTCTAGTCCTGCAGTACTAACAGTGTTTAATGGTAAGCTTTATTTTCAGGCTACAGATGGTATCAATGGCACAGAGTTGTGGAACTATGATGGAACAAATCCACCATCTATGGCTGCTGATATTAGAGTTGGTACAGGAAGCTCTATCCCTGCAGAGTTAACGGTATTTAATGGCAAGCTTTATTTTTCTGCTTCTAATGGTATGAAAGGTACAGAGTTGTGGGAATATGATGGTGCGAATCCACCATCTATGGTTGCCGATATTAGAGTTGGTAGTAGTAGTTCTTTCCCTTCCTATCTAACAGTATTTAATGGTAAACTTTATTTTCAAGCAGATGACGGTACTGCTGTAAATGGTCGTGAGTTATGGGTGTATGATGGTACGAATCCACCATCGATAGTTACCGATATTAGAGTTGGTAGTAGTGGATCTTCGCCTAATCATTTAATGGTATTTAATAGCAAGCTTTATTTTCAGGCTAATGATGGTATAAATGGGACTGAACTATGGGTATACGATGGAAGTTCAACTTCTATGGTTGCAGACATTAATCCTAGTTTTTCTAGTTCGCCTTCCTATCTAACAGTATATAATAATAAGCTTTATTTTCAGGCTGATGATGACTTGACAGGTAATGGAAATCAAGAATTGTGGGAATACGATGGCTCTAATCCTCCTTCAATGGTTGCAGATATTAGAGCAGGTGGAAGTGGAGGAGCAGCTTATCCAACAGTGCTTGGTAATAAACTTTACTTTCGAGCTACTGATGGTGTAAATACTGGTATATGGGTATATGATGGTAATACCGCTTCTTTAGCAACCAATGTTAATCCTATTATTAGTTATGGAGCTTTGCTAACAACGTTTAATGACAAGCTTTTTTTTCAAGCGGCTGGAAGTGGAAATGGTAATGAGTTGTGGCAATATAGTCCTCCTCCTTCTCCATTTATACACGTAGATATAAATGCAAGTGGTGCAAATGATGGAAGCAGTTGGGGAAATGCATTTACTTCTTTACAAGAGGCCATTGATTCCGCTAGTATAGGAGATACCATAGTGGTTGCAGAAGGAACTTATTTACCCTCTAAAAATATTACTGGTACTGTTACTGCTGGTCGTGCAGCTACTTTTTATATTTATAAAGATGTAGTTATTCAAGGAGGTTATCCAACTGGAGGAGGAGGAGCTAATCCGATGATAAACAAAACTATTTTAAGTGGAGATTTAGGGGCGCAAGGAGATGCAAGTGATAATAGCTATAATGTAATTTATCTAAGAAATGCTTCATCTACACTGGTTTTAGATGGTTTGACCATTGAACATGGCAATGCGAATGGAAGTCCATATCCATACAATAGAGGAGGCGGAATTTCTAATAATGGGATGAGTTCAGGAAACTCTAGCCCAACAATCCAAAACTGTATATTTAGATGGAATATGGCAACCTTTGGAGGCGCTATTTGTAATATGTCTAATTTTAATGGTACTGTAGATGCAACAATTACAGGTTGTCTGTTTTATGAAAACATGAGTGCTAAAGGATCTGTAATAGTTAATGGTACTTATCAAGGAGGAACTAACAACTCTGTGATTACCAACTGTACTTTTGCAGATAATGTAGGTGTAAGTATTGCGAACCCTAATGGAGGAGCTACTATTACTATTCAAAATAGTATTATCTGGGATAATGGAGCGCCATTGTATAACTATGGTAATGAAACAACAGTGCAATATTGCCTTTTTAAAAGTAGTGTTTTGCCTGCAGGAACAATAGACGCAGGGAATAATATATTTGCTATAGATCCAGCATTTATAGATGTAGCTAATGATAATTATAAACTAAAAGCTTATTCTCCAGTTGTAGATATGGGGTCTAATACTTTATTACCAAATGGATATACTTTAGATTTAGCGGGAGGTGATAGAATAATAAATACAAACGTAGATTTAGGAGCTATGGAGGTTGCTGCAAGCTCACCAATTATTTATGTCAATCAAAGTGCTACAGGTTTGAATAATGGAACATCTTGGGCAGATGCCTATACTTCCTTAAAAGCAGGAATGGATGTAGCAACTTCTGGGACTAGTGTTTGGGTAGCAGGAGGAACTTATATGGCAACAGGAAACACTGATCGTACAATTAGTTTTGAGGTTGCTAGTGGCGTGAAAGTTTATGGCGGATTTGCTGGAAGTGAAAGCCAATTAAGTCAACGTGATTGGTCAACCAATCTAACTATATTGAGTGGCGATTTAGGAACACAAGGTAATGCTAGTGACAACAGTTACAATGTTATTCGTATAGAAAATGCAGATGCTACAACCACTTTGGATGGTTTAATTATTGAAGCAGGAAATGCTAATGGATCATCTTATCCTTTTAACCGAGGAGGAGGACTTTCGAATAATGGTATGTATTCAGGTAGTTCTAGTCCAACTATTCAAAACTGTGTATTCAGATGGAATACAGCAATATATGGAGGCGCTATTTGCAATATGTCTAATTTTAATGGTGCTGTGAATTCAATGATTACAGGTTGTTTGTTTTATGAGAACATGAGTGCTAAAGGATCTGCAATAACTAACGGAACATATCAAGGCGGAAGCAATAACTCTGTGATTACCAACTGTACTTTTGTTGATAATGCAGGTACAAGTATTGCCAATCCTAATGGAGGTGCTACTATTATTGTACAAAACAGTATTATCTGGGATAATGGAGCGCCATTGTATAATTATGCTAACGAAGCAACAGTGCAATACTGTCTTCTGAAAAGTGGAGCATTGCCAGCTAAAACGATAGATGGCGGAAATAATATGTTTGCAACTGATCCAATGTTTGTGGATGCAGCGAATGATGATTATAAACTGCAAGGAGCATCTCCTGCAATAGGAGCAGGTTCTAATGGATTATTACCAGCAGGTTATACTTTAGATCTAGCTTATACGACTCGTCAAAATGGAGCAACAGTAGAATTAGGTTGTTATGAAGATGGTGTGAGCAGTGCTAAAACAATAGCCAACAACAATAATCCTATAACCGTAGATGAAAATACAAGCGCAGAAGAAGAACAAGTAATAGAAACAGTAATGGAAGAAGAGTTAGAAATGAGTTCTTTAGAAGAAACTGCAACGGTAATGAACATGACGGTATATCCAAATCCAGTACAGGACATCATGAATATTCGTTTAGAAGGTGTTCAAGAAACAGTCAGCTTGCAGTTGTTGAATACAGCTGGGCAAACAATCCAGCAAGAAGTCTTAGAAATTCAAGAAGGGCAGACTATCCAATTGGATATGAGTCGCTTGGCGAATGGTATTTACTTACTCAACGTACAGTTGAAGGATGGTACTCGTCTGAATGAAAGAGTTATTAAGTTTTAGGACGGGACAAAACTTTAAATAAAAAAGCCGCTTGGAGATGTCTCCAAGCGGCTTTTACTTTATATTCTAATCTGATTAATATCCAAATGCATCTTCTATAGAGAGCTCTTCAAACTTCCCTAAAGATTTGATATACTCCATATCAGCTTTTTCTTTATCAGCTAACACTAGGAATGTATATTTGCGGCCTTTTACAGTGCTTTCGTGGAATTTTTTAACTCCAGCAATAACATCTTCCTTGCTCATTGTTTTGAACTTGTTGTAGATGTCTTTTCTTAAGTCTTTTCCATGCCCTTGTTTAGCTGCACCTCTGTATCTCCAGTAGATATTATCTTTAGTGATACGCTCACTTTCGATCTTTTTTAGGATAGCATTGTTAGCGTTCATCAATTGATCTTCTGCCATAGGTAAGTTGTCAATAATCTCTCGCAATGCAGGAATAGCCTCTTTAAGTTTATCAACTTGAGTCCCTACAAATGCACGATAATAATGCGCCCCATCTTTGCGACTAGGAGAACCGTTAGATGCCCATGCAGAGTAGGCTAAAGCTTTAGATTCACGTATTTCTTGAAAAACAATAGAAGACAATCCTCCACCAAAATACTCATTATAAACGCGACTCCACATGTTTTCTTCTTCAGAGAAACCTTGAGTCCCTTTAGACATCATCAATACCTCAGCTTGAGCCATTCCTTCAAAATGAATAAACACTACTTTATCTTCCTTTGTGTCTTGCTCTACAAAATCACCTCTTTTAGGGCATTTTGTTAGGCTACTAGGTGTTTTGTGTAGTTTGTTTATAACAGCAGCTACTTCATCTTTAGATTTAGTACCGTAGTAGAATACCTTGTGCTCATAGCTAGTCAATGATTTGATTTGTTTTACCAAATCTTCTGCTTTTAGAGCTTTTAATTCCTCCAATGAAATACGAGATTTGAATGGAGATTTGTGGCCATAACGACCATAATTCATCAAGCCGCCGTATAAGATTTGTTGTTTGTTCTTTTTAGCATCATTGCGTTGTTTCTCTACATCACCAATCAAGTTAGCTAAAGCTTCTTTATCAGGTTTTACATTAGCTAAAATGTGCTCAAATAGTTCCATTCCTTTCTCTACAGAACGCTCCAAACCAGAAAGTGTAACATAGCATACATCAGCACTTGCAAATACATCAAAACTAACTCCTAACTTGTAGAACTCCTTCTGTAAGTCTTCTGGGCTATATTTGTCTGTACCTAAGTAAGGTAAGTATTTGATCGCTATAGGCAATACCTTGTCATTTTCGGCACCCATCTCTAAGATGTAGTCCAGCTCAAATGTTTTGTTTGCCTCGTTTTTAAGATAGTTCAATTGAACACCATTGTTCAACTCTTTTGTCTGAACTGCTTGAGCATAGTCCAAGAATAAAGGCTTCAGACGAGGTGTTTGTAATTTTTCAAATTCTGCTTTAAATGTAGATTTAGCATCACGATCAACAGGTACAGGTGTGATTTTTGGTTTGTCAACTTCAAAAATCTCAGGCTCACCTTCACGCTTATATACGATAACCCCACTATTATTAGTGAAGCTTTTCTTAGCAAAATCTACTAAATCTTGTTTAGTGATCTTACGCATGCGATCATAGTAAGAAGTCTTTTCGGACCATTCTATATCAAAAATAAAGGCATCTAACATCTTGAATGCACGACCATTGTTACTTTCTGCTTGTTTGATTTGGCGGTATTCCATATCGTTCACAACAGCTTCGATCATCCAATCATCAAATTTACCTTCTTTGACTAAGTCTAATTGACCTAAAAGCAAATCCTTAGCTTCTTCTAGCTTTTGACCAGGACGAGGAAGAGCGTATAGACCAAAAAATCCACAGTCTTTGAGTGTCCATCCAAAAGCACCACTACCAGGTCCTACTTTTTGTTTTTGCAATAAGTTGATATCCACCAAACCTGCACGACCATTCGATAAGATTTCTGATAACAAATCAGACATCATAGCTTCTTTAGAACCAGCACCAGGCAAGATCCAACCCATGTCAATCAAGGCAGCTTCTTTTCCGAGAATTTCCTTAACAACTTGCTTGTCTACAGGTTTAGGTGCAGCTACTTCTTTTTGAACAACTTCTTTAGTTTTGTAGTCACCAAAGTGCTTCTCGATATTCATAACTACTTCGTCAGGATCAAAATCACCAGATAAAACAATTGCCATATTGTTCGGCACATAGTAGTTATCAAAATATTCATGGATTTTTACCATAGAAGGTGTTTTCAAGTGTTCACCAGTTCCTATAGTAGTTTGAGTTCCATAAGGATGGTTAGGCAATAAACCATTCAAAAATGCTTGGTTCAATCTACGACCATCTCTATTTTGGTTGATATTAAACTCTTCATAAACAGCTTCTAACTCTGTGTGGAATAAGCGAAGTACCAACTCTTGGAAACGCTCACTTTCTATACGTAACCATTTTTCCATTTCATTAGATGGAATATCGTTGATGTAAACTGTACGATCAAAAGAAGTAAAGGCATTTGTACCTTTAGCTCCTAACGAAGCTACTAATTTGTCATACTCATTAGCTGCTACAAATTTAGCTGCTTCAGAAGATACTTTGTCTATTTCTGCATAGATAGCAGCACGCTCTTCAGGTTTTGCGGTACGGTGTTTTTCGTATAAATCAGATATTTTCTGAAGTAATACTTTTTCCTTTTCCCAATCTAAAGAAGCCATTTTGCTAGTTCCTTTGAAAAGCATGTGCTCCAAGTAATGTGCTAATCCTGTAGCATCAGCAGGGTCGTTTCTAGATCCTGTGCGCACTGCAATCATTGTTTGTATACGAGGTTCGTCTTTATTGACGCTCATATATACACGTAGTCCGTTCTTAAGTGTGTATAATTTCATACCGAGGGGGTCACCTTCTACCGTCTGATATTTGTACTTGGTGGTGGTAGCTTTTCCGCTAGTGCCACCAGTAGTATCTTTTGTTTTGGGCGTACATGCCACAAAAGTTACGAGGGCCAAGGCTGTTAGTAAAAAACTTAGTAGTCTCATGATAAATATAGTTTTAAAATAAATCGGGTTTTAATAGCTGATTACTAAAGGTTTGTGATTGTTGTTTTGAGGCAGTAATCAACTACTTATAAAAATGCTGAATTAGGCTACGAAATTAAAAAAAACTCTGTTAAAAATGGCTTTTTGAACTAATTAGCTCAACAACTTTCCACCAATAGCATTATTTTATAGACAAAGCTAGTTGAGGGAACGTTCGCAACATAAAAATTGTATTGAAGTTGTTCAAAATAGGATTGTATTAAAAATGAGTGCAATTTTTTCTATAACCAAAACAAAAAATTGACTAATAATCTACACCATTCGGCCATTTTTTAATGAGGGGTAGAGGAAAAAGGGTTTTCATTTTTGATGTTAGGTTATTTTAAACAACTTCATGGTGTATCAATGCGAGATTCTTGAATTTCTTACCGAAAATTAAAATAACATTTTATCTTAGTAATTGTTTAATAAAGAGGATAGGCTTATGTGTTTGGAAAATAGATTTTTATGATAAAACAAGATCGTAGATTGGTTTTGTTGAGTATTTAAAAAAAATATAAAGAAACATAGAATGTATACCTTTGAGGTGTAATATTCTTAATAATAAATATATAGAATGGCATTAAGTGAAGTAATTCTACTTGTAGAAGATGTAGATTTAGTAGAGTTTTATGGTAAAAATGATCAGAAGTTTAATCTGCTCAAAAAATCTTTTGAGGACTTAACTATTACCTCTAGAGGCAATATGATTAAGGTAACAGGAGAGAAAAAACGAGTGCAAGCTTGCAAAAACAAGGTTGAGCTCATGATCAAAATGCTTAAACAATTAGGTGAGCTAAATCCGCACAGCGTTAAGGATATGTTGGGTGGGCAAAACCCTTTTGCCTCTAAGATAAAGCAAGACACTAAAAATGTGATTGTCTATGGACGATCTGGGAAGCCTATAGTTCCTCGTACCAAGAATCAAAAGAAATTGGTAGAGCTTAGTGAGCAAAACGATGTAGTATTTGCTGTAGGCCCTGCAGGTACCGGAAAAACTTATGTAGCTGTGGCTATGGCTGTAAAAGCGTTAAAACTCAATAGAGTCCGTCGTATTATATTGACTAGACCAGCTGTAGAGGCAGGGGAGAATTTAGGTTTTTTGCCTGGTGATCTTAAGGATAAGATTGATCCTTATTTGAGACCGTTATATGATGCTTTAGATGATCTGATTCCATCTGAGAAATTGGAGCATTATGCCAAGACTAGGGTTATAGAAATAGCTCCTTTGGCATTTATGCGTGGACGAACATTGGACAACTCTTTTATTATATTGGATGAGGCGCAGAACGCAACAGAAACACAACTTAAAATGTTTTTGACTCGTTTGGGGCCTAGTGCTAAATGTATTATCACAGGTGATTTATCGCAAATAGATTTACCTAGAAATCAACGTTCTGGTCTAGTTCGTAGTTTGGGGATCTTAGATGGGATAGAAGGAATTGGTATTTTGCGTTTGAACAGTGATGATGTTGTTCGTCACCGACTTGTTCGAGCAATTATCAATGCTTATGACCATAGCGATGCTCGAAGAGAGGAGGAGTTGGAGCGCAAAAAGGCAGAAAAAGCCAAAGAAAGAGAAGATAGAAAGTAGCTAGATAGTTGATCTCTGTCTGATTGATTGTATACCAAAAGCGGTTGAGGAATTTCTTCAATCGCTTTTTTATCTGCTAGAGCTGGATATCTTCTACATATTATTGCTATAAGGGGATAGCTTACTCCTTATTTTGTTCAATCAAGAAGGCTTTGAATGGTTTCTTTGCTATTTTGCTGGCAACCCAGATATCGATGTGTAACCAACGACAATAAAACTTATCATTTCTATCTTGAAGTGTTTCATCTATTTTTTCTTGCAAGTCCAAAAACAGCAAATGTTCTTCCTTAGAGTGAGGGAATGTCTGAAATATCTTTTTGAAGAACTTGAGAATCATTATCTCAAAACCATGCTTATTACGGTCTTTATAATAATAATCTTGGCCTCTTAGTAAGCTCAATCCAATCTCATAATTCTCTAATTCATATTGCATCATTAGATTGAGTAAACGAGTTAAAGCAATAGGAGGAAAGTATTTATTGGCTTTAACTGAAGCTTGAAGGATTTCAGAAATACGAAGATGTACCTTATCGTAATTTGCATTTATAAAATGGTATAAAGCCAAAGTATATTTTACCTTGGATTGTGTGTATAAGTATATTTCTTTGTTATGTTTTTCTAAGAAAGTTTCAATGTAATCAACCTCTTCTTGATTGGAAAATATGCCTAACCTAATATTAAAGAGTAGTTTGTTACTATAAATTGTCCCAAACTGATAGATCAATTGATGAGGAGAGAGTTGGAGCTGATAGGTAGTTTCAACTTGTTCTATTTCTTGAATTAGCTGATTCCCTTTTGTATACTTACATGAACTCCAATAAGCAAATAATAAGTTATGTGCTGTAACTAAATAACGTTCTACATCAAGATGCATCAAAAAGGGATGCATTTTTATATACTCAAGTGAGGTTTCAGTTGCTTCTTCAAATTTTTTACCCTCTTCAAAATATGAATAATAAACAACTGGAATCGTGTGATAATAAATAAGCGCTTTACTTGATAAAGCATTTGTAGGATCATTTAAGAATGGGTTTTGTATTACTTTAGTAGCTAATTCGTGCTCTTCTTTATTTCGTGTTTTGGCATAAGCTCTAGAGTGAGAAAATAGAAGTTGACCTATTTTCCAGTATTCATTTTGGTTGTCAAGTTTAGCTACGGCGTTTTTAAAACTATCATAAGTTTTTAAGGAATGATCTAATGATACATGTTCCATAGGTTGTATAATCCCGCGTCTTTTCCCCCAATCTAGCAAGAGAAGTAACTCTGCAAATAACTCATATTCAGTAGCAATTTGAGTTCCTTTTTTTATAAGCTCTCTGCATGTTTCATATTGCTGTTTCCCATAAAGCAGCCTAATGTCTGTCAGAATTGAAAGTACCTTAGCTTCGGGGTGTTTAGTTTTGTGATAAACACGCAAAGCCTCCATCAGTTTTTCATACAATTGTTTTTTTGCAATAGACAAATTATTGCCCACTGAAGTCTTCTTTAGTTTTTTTACAAGCTTTTTCTCATCATAAACCTCCATTTTATCCATTAAATCAAATAATAAGGTATTCCCTTTGCTTCGATTCTGCATATTCGAAAATAACTTAAAATAACGCTTTTCAGATTTAGTTAGTGATTTAACCAAATCATAAGTTGTAGTCTTTTTCATTTATTTTAAAAAAATTAGTGCTGAATATATAATTACAAGTTAAAGACTCAAGAGCTTGTTAATTAGTTAGTTATGACGAGTTCTTTAGTTCAAACAGTAATGGATTCATTTTATAGAACCTAAAATATATATTTTTAGGATAGAGGCTATATTTTTATTTTAAATAAGTACTTGGTAGTTAGTTGGTTATGTGGTTCTTTTAGTTTTTTAAACCTTTTGTTTTTATTTTTTTTTGTTTGCGCTAAAACTGAAAATATTTGTTCTTTGTAATATCAATTCGATACAAAATAATCGAATTTTTGTCTACAAGAGATAACACAAAATACCAGATTGGTAAAAGTAGGAATATCCAATTTTTTGAAGAATCAAAACTTTTCAATCATGGGTAACAACACAAACAAAAAACAGTTGCAGTATGAATATAAAAATAAGTAAAGATTTTATAGGAAAATATTTACTGAATCATTTACCATACAGCTAAAACAATTTAGACATGGGTTTTTAATTATCATGAAATATAAAATAACATTCAAATTTTTTTACCTTATTAATCAATTTAACAATGAAAAAATTAATCGGACTTTGTTCTTTTGTACTATTATTATCAACTTCAGCTTTTAGCCAAGCATTAACATTTGATATTCATAATGAGACAGGGATAGACCTATATGGAGTTTTTGTTAGTCCTAATGAAGACCCAAATTGGGGAGAAGATGTACTTCCTACAGAATTATTTTCTGCTGAAACAACTGTCAAAATTGACATTGGAGAGGATTATGGAGAAAGTTGTTCTTTTGATGTTAAAGTAACAGATGGTGAAGGCTCAGAAATAGTTTTTGAAGGTGTTGATTTGTGCGAACTTAGAAGTATTATTCTTTATGAGGATGGTTCTTATGATAT
>JAAEPD010000246.1 GCA_024222455.1 Aureispira sp. | reverse complement strand
CCTCTTTCAAATACTGTAATTTTAGGAGATTGTATTACTGAACTAAAAAAACTACCAAAAGATAGTGTTAATCTAGTTTTCACTTCTCCACCATACTACAACGCAAAACCTGAGTACTCTGAATATTCAACATATAATGAATATTTGGAACTTATGAGACGGGTTATAAAATCCTGTTCAAGAGTGTTAAGTGAAGGACGCTTTTTTGTTCTAAATATTTCTCCAGTACTAATTAGACGAGCATCTAGAAGCGAATCCTCAAAGAGGATTGCTGTTCCTTTTGATTTCCATCGTCTTTTTATTGAGGAAGGATTTGAGTTTATGGATGATATCCACTGGGTTAAACCTGACGGTGCAGGTTGGTCTTTTGGTAGAGGAAGACGATTTGCTGCGGATAGAAACCCTTTACAGTATAAACCTGTTCCTGTAACTGAGTATGTACTGGTATATAGAAAGAAAACGGATAGACTAATTGATTGGAATATACGTAATCACCATAGCGATGAAGATGTAAATAATTCTAAGGTGGATGATGGTTACGAAACCACAAACTTGTGGAGAATAAATCCATCAAGAAGCAAACACCACCCTGCAACTTTTCCAGTTGAGTTGGCAAACAAGGTAATCTCTTATTACTCGTTTGTAAATGATGTCATTCTAGACCCATTTGGTGG
>JAAEPD010000245.1 GCA_024222455.1 Aureispira sp. | reverse complement strand
GATAAAGCCCAAGGATTACACAACTGCTGACAGCCTTTTTTATGCTGTAAACAGAGTTTGTGCATATATTGGAAAAAACTTGTTCCTTAATTTTTCAAAAGACCATTTTTAGTTATTATTTTTTCTGAACGATTACTTATCAATCAATTTTTAAACATGTTCTTAATAAAAATCCCTGTTGTGTCAACTTCTCCACCTATAAGCACACCTCCATCTTGAGTTAAGATAAAACATCTTGCAACTTCCTTAAAAGAAGGATTATTTATAGGATATTCCTTTTTAAACAAAAGATTTCCATTTTTATCTAATTGTACAAGTGCAATTCTTGAAGTATTTTGATTAAGTGCATCTGTACCTACTATAATAAGACTCTCATCAGACATCTCTTGAACGCCTTTAGTGATTACTTGATGAGTTAAAAAATCATATTGCCAATCAACTGGATTAATATCTATAGTATCTACTCTATAAGACCATAATGGATCTCCTATACTATCAATTTTATGAATAAATCCAGATTGTGTTTTGACTACAAACTTTTGATCAAAAGTTTGTACTATTTCCGCTCCATTCGGCCCCATGCCATTTAATCCACTTTCTAACTTTTTAGTCCACAATAAATTTCCATTAACATCTATTTCAGAAACACCTATAGAGTCTTGATTTTGATCAAGATCATGCACTATTAAGAAATTATTATTATTCATTTCTGCTACTCCACCTATATTGGGAAAAATATAATCTTTTCTCCAAAGTACAGTGCCATTATCATCTGTACGTATAATTCTTCCATTAGGAGCAGTTGAAATTTGTGCTTCACAAACGACAAGGTAACCTCCATTTTCTAATACTTCTAGGCTATATGGAAAATCATAGATATCTCCTATTGATTTCATCCAACCTTGCCCATTTACTATACTAGTTCCCAATAAGGGGATAAGAACCAGTATCCATAATTTTAATAGTCTCATAAGTTTGTCAATTTTAGTATTTAATATTCTCTCACACTACAAATATATAGGGGCTTTTAGTTGTGTACCACAACAAAAAATCAAAATTTTCGGATAAAAATAGATATTTCACCTATCTTTAAGCTATGATAAACAGCAAATTCATACAACTCTATCAAGCCCTATCAAAAGCAGAATACAAACAGCTTCAAAAGTGGGTAAATTCGCCCATACACAATCAACACAAAATTGTCCAAAATTTATTTAACTACTTATACTCCAGGACAGTTATTAGTAAAACTACTGTGGATAAAAATCGAATATTTCAACACCTTTATCCAAATGAAGTATATAACGATAATCAACTCTATCATATCCAATCTTACTCTATAAAAGTATTAGAAAATTTCCTCGGCTATAATAGAATATTTTCAGATCAAAATATTTGGCAAAAAGCACTATTACAAGAATATCGATCACGAAATCAGACAAAACTAAGCCAACAAACCTTAGAAAAAGCTAAAAATACTTTAGCAAAAGAACCATTGAACAATGCAAGTTACCATTTAGACGCTTATCATTTAGAGGTTGAACAGTTCAAGTTGGGGAGTATAGAAAAACGAACAGCAGCCAATAACCTTCCTCAGCTATTTGAACATCTTTCTAGTTTTTTCATACTGACTACCCTCAAATATGCTTGTACAGCAGTATCGCACAGCAATGTATCCAAAACAGCCTATACTATTCCTTTCTTAGAAACCGTTTTGCAGGCAGCAAACAGCGATACAGTCGAGCCTAGCATTAAAATTTATTATTATGCTTATAAAGCATTGACACAGGTGGAGCAAGAAGAAAATTATACCCAACTAAAGCAGTATTTTTTTGAGTATAATCAGCTTTTGAATAGCGAAGAACAATATGAAGTTTTTCAATTAATGATTAATTACTGCATCAAACAAATTAATACTAGCAATCAAGCTTACTTCAAGGAAATATTTGAATTGTATAAAAAGGGATTAGAAACTAAAATATTATTAGGAAAAACAGGAGCTTTGAGTCGATTTACTTATAAAAATATTGTATCAGCTGGTTTACAACTACAACAATTTAAATGGATTCAAAATTTCATAGCACAATACACTAACTATTTACCAAAACCATTTCAACGTATTTATACACATTATAGTAATGCTAAACTATTTTTTGTGCAAAAAAACTACACAAAAGCACTTCAACTATTAGTTCAAGTAGAAGATTATGATGATATTTTTATGACTTTAGGAGCTAAAATGATGTTACTAAAAATCTATTATGAAGAGAATAGTATCGATTCCCTTATGGCTTTAATTTCTAGTTTTAGAGTATTCTTACAGCGAAAGGATATATTAGGCTACCACAGAAAAGTTTATCAAAATATCTTGTCTATACTAAATAAACTTCTGAATATAGCTCCTACTGACAAAATAGCTAAAAAACAACTTTTAGAAGTTATTCAAACCACTCAACCATTAGCAGAAAAACAATGGTTATTGAATCAACTTCAGAAGCTCTAAAATACAAAAGAAGCTCTTCTTGGGGAAGAGCTTCTTTGCATCCGGGATGGAATAAAACATCATATACTTACTTTACTTATACTTCTTATTCTATAGTTGAAAAACAAAGGTCAACTTACCCCATTGTTTTTTAGCTACGGTATAATCTCTATCAAATTTGTACAATTTTGCTGCACGGATAGCATTAGCTATTAATTGAGGATCATGAATAGTAGAAAACTTCTTAATATATTTAGCTACCAATACTTTACCTTCTTGGTTTACAGCAATTTTAAGAGCAACTTTACCTTTCTTTTTAGTTAAGCCTTTGATATTAGGACGGTATTTTACTCTACGGCCAAATACACCTTCACCTAAATCATCAGCATTGGGCTCATCACCTTTACCTACACCATTCTTAGTTCCTCCTGTTGAGTTGGTAGTCTTCTTTGCATTAGTGCTACCTTTTTTAGAATTGTTGGTTACTTTAGGTGTTTTTTTGCCAGCTACAGGACTTGTTTTAGTACTAGTCGTGTTGCTTGGCTTTGGAGATTCCTTTACAGTTGGAGTCTCATCATCTTCTACTGTCTCTACAGGTTTAGGTTGTGGAGCAGGAGTTGGTTTTGGCTGTGGTTCTGGCTCTGGATTTGGTTTTGGCTCCTCTGCTTTAGGAGACTCAGAGGCCTTTTCGTTATTTGCCTTGCTTGTAGTGAATTTAACCTCTTCCTCTTGCTTTGGAGGAGATACTAATTCTACATACTGCATTTCAACGGTGTTCGGTTCATTTTCTTCTAGATCTCCACTCAACATAGAGCCCATCAAAGGGAAACAAGCTAAAGCTAATAAACTAGCATTTACAAAAAGAGCTACAAATAATCCTCTCTTCTTATCCTTGTCTTCGTTCTCGTCATAAAATCTTTCCTTTTTCATAGCTTATATGTTTTTCTTGTTATTGTAGTTGTTGTTTGTTGTCTTGTATATTTCCAAAAGGATGCCAATTCGAAATTTTTTATTCAAAAAAAAATTACTAAAAAGTCCTAAACCGTTATAGAATGGAGCTTAACAAGAATTATTTTTTACAAACATTTCTCACCTATAAGTCGAAATTAAATACCAACACCCCCTAATCTTGCCATGAAAAATTTCAAAACAAACATACTAAACCAAATATTTTTATGTTTTAAGATAATCAGCCCTCCATTTTTCATGCCCTGTCTGAACTTTCCTAACATATATATAGTTGAACACATATCTAATAATAGTCCATGCATTTTTAACTTTATCAAAAGCTAAAAATAGCAGTAAGCTTTTTCACCTAACTGGTAAAAACTTTATGGATTAAGATTCTAAGACAATACTATTTTTAATCTTATCAATTTTGCTGCGCACTCATGTAATTTCAGGTCATAACATATAGACACCAAATCAAATACTATTCTTGTTAATAGTCTATGCTCTTTTCTAATAAAAAAGAAAAGTGTTATAGACGAATAGTTACAACAAAGCAATAGTTATTATATGTATATTATAATAGCATTAAACCTATAAGTAGATTTAAGAGAGCTATTGACCTAAAATTACCTATCATGAAAAAGGTAAAGAAAAAACTCAAACCCAGTTGGGAGATGTACAGTCGTATTCTTTGGGATCCAAAGTTGCGTCAACAAGCCTTTTATATTGGTTTTGTAGATAGAATGGCCGAAGAAGGCCTACGAGAAAAACTCTTAGTGGATTGGGAAGGCAGCGATGTGCCTTGGAATAGAGTACAATATATTCGTTGTGGAGATACTATTGTATGGGATAGAAATGAGCGTGTTGACCTTTTTGAAAGTGATCAATTACCTTTAGAAGCCTATGTAGTAGAAAAAACTTCAGCTACACCTATTCTAATAGAAGGCGTTCGAGTCATTAGTAAACCTACTTTTGAATGGCAAACCAATCAGTGGAAGGCTATTTCTTCTGCTCCTAATATCAACTGTGCTCAACTGAGAGTTGCCACATTCAATACACTTACAGATAAATACGAAAAAGAAACTATTCAGACTAAGCTTAGAATACCTGCAATTTTAGAGCAAATCAACGCCTTAGAAGCTGATATTATATTATTACAAGAAGTAGATGCTCCTTTACTAAAAGAGTTGTTGCAAATTGCTGCTTTGCAAGGTTGGTATAGTTCTGATGTTCAACGAACCGCTAAAAACTACTATCAAGAATTAGTAATCTTATCTAAGTATCCTTTTACATTCGTAGAATATCAGCATTCTGAACAGAAAAAATTTCTAATCGGGAGTTGGTCTATCAATGGACAAGTCTTGCATATTGCAAATGTTCACTTGACAAGCAATCGGAGCAAAGAGGCTTTAACAGTCAGAACAAATCAATTGAAGGGGATTTTTACTTATTTGAATAGCTTAAAAGGAGAGGTGATCATTGCTGGAGATTTCAATAGTCGAGGAACTGATGGTTTAGAATTACTTTCTATGGAGGGTTTTGAAGACCTTTGGCCAACATTAAACAACATAGCGGAAGGTTATACATTTGAGCCTAGCAAAAATCCTTTGGCTAAACATCTTAGCTTGACTGGCTTGCCTGCTCGCTTTGATCGGGTATACCTACAATCTGAAAATTGGAAAGCTACATCAATAACCTTGTTTGGCAACAAAGCTATAAATACAGAAGGGCTCTTTGCCTCTGATCATTATGGACTATTGACTAGTTTAGAATATCAGGCTATAGAAGAACAGCTTGAGAAAACAAATAAATGGAGCAATGTAGGAGCAACCTATCATACAGGAGTTGTGATTATACCTCCAAAGGAGTTCTGGAAATCTATTCAGGATATTCGAAAACAGCATGATAGCAAATATCAACGTTGGATGCCCCATATCACCTTGTTGTATGGTTTTTTGCCTGATCGTTATTTTCAAGAAGTGGCTAAAGAATTGAGTTTATTGGCAAAAGAGTTTGAGCAATTTGAGATTGCATTAAATCAATATCAACTGTTTTCACAACAATCCTCTGTTACAGCTTGGTTAGAGCCAACCTGCAGCAAAGCAGGTATTTTGCAAGACTTACAAGAAGCCCTGCAAAAACTATTTCCGATGGCTAACAACAAGCTCAAAAAGCTGTCTAAATTTAGACCTCACATGAGTATAGGGCAGTTCAGTTCTGAGCTAAAAGCAAAGGAACTATTGCCTGTTTGGGAATCGCTAAAATTTGGAGTAACTCAGTTGGCTGTTATTAGTCGTCAGCAAGATCAACCTTTTGAGCTGCGATATATGGTAGAATTGAACAGTGGTAATATCGCTGAAATCAATGATAACCGAAAGTTAGAGCAAGAGTTAATGGCTTTAGTAAGCCCCAATTTGGATGTAGATATTGATCTAGACGAACGCAAGGAATTTGCATTAGAATTGGTTCAAGAAACTTGTGCAGAGATTTTGGGCTATCCTATTCAGTTGGAAACATTAGGTTCTGCTCGATTGGGAACAGCTGATATCAATAGTGATATTGATGTTCTTTGTAGTATTCCGGTTAGTCTTGATACAACTCTTTTTTTAGAAAATGTATTAGAACAACTAGATGGATTTCAGCAGCAAGCCCGATTGATTTCAGATGCTCAAGTTCCTATTCTAAAGTTGTGTATAGAAGGTATAGATATTGATCTTTTGTGTGCACAAAATCCAAATTTTCCAGCAACTATAAGTCAGCTTACAGAAGATGACCGATATAGTTTTGATGCAGGAAGTTGGCAAGCACTATCTGGAGTATTAGAAGCTGACAATTTACTAACATTGGTTAAGCCACATTGCTCTATAGATACGTTTCGATGGTTGGTCAAAACCATCAAAACTTGGGCTGCAACAAGAGGGATAAAAGGAAATGCCTTGGGTTATTTAGGCAGTTACTCTTGGACAGTTTTGGCTGCTTGGGTATCTCAGCAAGTTCCAGTACATGAAGATAAGGAAAGTTTAGAGGTCTTATTGGATTATTTCTTTAGGCTATTATCCAAGCAAGATTGGACAACAGCAATTAGCCTAACCCCTGAGCAGGATTACAAAATACATCCTAAACAGGATAGAATGCCAATTTTGACATCTGTACAACCTTATTACAACAGTGCTCGAAATATTACAGTATCAACAGCTCATTGGATTCAGAAAGAGTTGGATAATGCTGCTGGCATAATGCAAAAAATCCGTTCAGGTAAAGCCAATTGGTCAATGCTTTTGGACAAAAAAAGAACTCCATTAGCCAATACTATTGTATTAGCTATAGAGGCTGAAACACCTGAGCAGTTATTAGAATACAAAGGTTGGATAGAAGGGCATTTGGTTGGTTTAGTCATTGCATTAGAGCAACAATGCCAAGTCTTAGTTCGCCCATATCCGATTGAATTAGTCGATGAGTTGGAGGCAGAGGTTAAGTTGGGTATCCAGTTAGCTGGATTTGCCAATGATCAACAAAAATTGCAGCAATGCTTACAAGAATTTATTCGTGATTTTGATCAAACCTTGCAAAACTGGAATCCAATAGCCTTACAATGGTCTTTACTCTAAAATGATAAAGGAAGGCATTATGCCTTCTTTTATTTTTTTACTATCCTATTTTTTACATACCTTATATATTGAAATTATATTTATAATTTAACCCTCTTAAAATTTATACAGCTATGAATGCTTCTCAGCAAATTAATCATATTAATGAAAATAACTATGATGTAGATATTTCAGTTACAGATGTACCTAAAGGTCATTTTACAGCTGTCACTGCTAACTCATTTGATGGCAATAGTAGTCTTCGTGAAATACGAGTAGAAATACTACCTCTTGAGCAACATCAAGGTGGTACAGTATCAACCAATTCTGGTTTATTTGTAAAAGGAGATAATGAGAATGCCATTCAAGTCAAAATTTATAAAGATGGACAAGAAGTAGCTAGCAATACTCAAAGCTATTAGTAAACATAGCTTTGTACTTATAAAGAAGCCTTAAAACTAGATTAGTTTTAAGGCTTCTTTATTCATTTACTATCCTCTAAGTATGATTAACTACGACTTCACATTTAGGCAATAAAACTTGCACATTCTTGATATGTCCTTTATGTGTTTTGGCATCTTCGCAAGAAAACCAAAGAGTACTTAAGGTTAGTTTTTTGAGTTTCTTCAGACCTATTAAGCCCTTAGGAATTTCCATTTTTTTCTTGGCAATACTTCGTTCTATATGCAGCTCCTCCAAATCTACTAAATTGGAGATAGACTCAGGTATTTCGGAAATACTCGCCTTTGATACATTCAATACCCTAAGCTTAGAGAGCTCCATTAATAATTCCATATTTCGTAAATAACAGTCACTCATATCTAGGACTTCCAAGTCCTTTAGCTTTGTGATATGCTCAATCTGATCTGCTTTTAATCTACATTTATGAAGTATTAGTTTTTTAACCTTAAAATTAGCTAATGCTTCTGGTAAATGTGTCAATCGCTCTTCCGAGAAATCGAAAGATTGCTGCTCACTATCATAATATTGAGGTAATATAGTTTCTGTCAGATATTCAGCACTAGCATGATTGAACAGATAATCCAAGCATTCCTTATTTTGTTGGTGCCCTAATTTTGCTAGATTCAGTTTATCTAAACGAAAAGGTTTGCCATCTTCACTTTTCACTGTTGAAAAGTGTGGATAATCCTTGTATGCATGTTGTCGAGCACCTCCTCTATAGCCTCTATCTGATAGACTTAATTCTACAATATTAGGCAACTCTCCAAACTCGCTAGGCACCTCCAATGGATTATGGCTATAAGCATTACTAGTATTGACCAAATGCAGTACTTTTAATGTTTTCATCTGAGTAATCAGAGTCGGAAATTCTGCAAACAAATTATTATTTAAATAAAGTGTTTCTAAAGGTAGAGTCGCTAACTTAGGGTTTAATTTTTTAAGGGAGTTATTGCTTAAGACTAGCTTTTTTAAGTTTTTGAACTTAGCAAATGAGCTAGGAATAGACGCTAATTTATTCCCACTTAGGTTTATAACTTCTAAGTCTGTAAACTCATAAAATTCCTTAGGCATCCTTGTCAAATCCTTCCCTTTTAGACTAAAAGTGGTTCCTGTTTGAAATTTCTCTAACAGTGTTTTCTTGGCTGGACTTGGCAATTCATCTAAAAGATAAGAAATACCAAAGTTATATCGATTGTACAGTGCTTGAGCAAATTTTAACCCATCCAACTCATTATTCTTGACATACTTTTTGATATTGGATTTTATCTTCTTTTCGCTGGCTCCCCAAGTACCTTTGGCAGTGATCGACTTTTTGATTTTCATCGCCTTTTTCAGTTCATCAGAACCATGCTCCAAAAGCAATTTTTCTGCTTTAGTCTTAAATTCCTCAATCTTAGTTAGCTTATAGACTACAAAAATTTCGGTAACTAAAGAATCATCAAACAACTGATTTTCCATCAGTTCAAAGGCAATACGAGTATTATCATCATCTTTGCTCAAGAAAAGATCTGATAGGTTTTGAATTTCTTTGGGACTTAGAGCCATTGTATAGTATTTATCGAGTTAGAAGTTCTCTAGCATTAGCTTTAGCATACTCTGTAGGAGGGTTTCCACTTAGCATTTTAGCAATTTCTAATACACGTTCTTCCTCTTTCAGTTCACGTACAGCAGTTATGGTTCTATCACTAGTTACCGCCTTATGTACAAAATAGTGTACATCAGCTTTTGCAGCTATTTGTGGTGAGTGTGTTATAGATACAATTTGGTGTTCGCTAGCCAGTTTTTGCAGGATATCTCCCATTTGAAGAGCAACCTCACCAGACACTCCAGAGTCTATCTCATCAAAAATAATGGTTGGCAAAGGTATGGCACTTGCCACCAACGACTTGATACAAAGCGCCAAACGAGAAAGTTCACCACCAGAAGCCACACCTTTGATCTCCTCAAAGCGACTACCTTTATTGGCGGCAAATAGAAAACGTAAACGATCAACACCAGTAGAATTAATCTCCCCAGTATTGGTCAACTCCACTTTCAGTTGAGCATGCGCCATCGAAAGTTGCTCCAACAACTTATGCACCTTCTTTTCAAATTTTGGAATTGCTTTAGTCCGTTTAGTGGATAAAACCTCCCCTTGTTTAAGCAGTTCTTGTTCTTGCAAGTCAAGTTCATTTTCTAGGGCCTCTATTTTAGAAGACAAATCACCTACATTTTGTAGACGCTCTTGCAAATCTTCTTGTATTTCGATGAGTTCTTCTACAGTATCTACGTTGTGTTTAGTTTGCAACCTATAAATTAAATCTAACCGCTCTGCAGCTATTTGCAAACGCTCCCCATCATATTCTGTATCATCTGCTATTCCTTGATATTCATTAGCAATCTCTTCCAACTCATACAACATCCCTTCAAACCGCTCCACCAATTTGGGTAAGTTTGGGTGAAATTCGACTATAGTATTCACCTCTCTCAACAATTCACTAACCTGTCCACTTATTGCATTTTCACTTTCAGTCAAATGATTAGCAGCACCGCCCAATATCCTTTTTATATCTTCAGCATTAGAGAGTTTTTTCTGTTCTTGCTCTAGTTCTTCTTGTTCATTAGGTTGCAGTTTTGCCTCTAGCAATTCATCCAACTGAAACTCCAAAAAATCAGTTTCTTTATTCGACTCAGCACTCAATTGCACCAAACGTTCCAACTCCTTTCTGTTTTTATCAAAAGCTCTATACCTCTTACTATAGCGCTTCAAGGGCTTTTTGTTATCAGCCAAAGCATCGATCACACGCATCTGAAAATCAGCATCATGTATATCCAAAGTATCAAACTGTTGATGCAAGTCAATCAATTTATTGCTCAACTCTTTCAGCACTCCCAAACGGACAGGAGTATCATTGACAAAAGCTCTAGATTTTCCAGAAGTCGTTATTTCTCTTCGAATAACCGTTTCTGCTTCGTAGTCTAAGTCATTTTCTTCAAAAAATCGCTCTAAAGCATAAGGAGATATATTAAATACAGCTTCTACTATACATTTGTTGCTAGTATCATACAAAACTTTGGTGTCTGCACGTTTGCCCATTATTAGGCCTAAAGCACCCAACATTATAGATTTACCAGCTCCTGTTTCTCCTGTTATAATTGTTAGGTGATCAGAAAAATTTATCTCTAGATGTTCGATAATCGCGTAATTGCGAATAGATAATCCACAAATCATGATATATATTAGTTGTATTATTTTTTAACTCAAATAAGAACTTTCAAACGATTAGGGTATCTCTTTGATATTACCACTAATTGTGCTTCTTAAAACCTATTAAAAAAATAAGCTTATATAAGGTCCTTTTTGATTCTCTTTAGTTTTATTCTTGTACTTTAATGTAATCAACACAATTGAAAATTAAAGCCCCATCATCTGGAAAAATTTCTACATTATGTGCACCACTCAACGGGCTACCTTCACCAGGTTCCATAGTTATTGTAAATACGATTTTACCGGTAGGTGTTCCTGCCTCAAAATCCCAATTTGCTTCCCACATACTGCCTTCACCTGCATTTCCACCTCCTGCCATTGTTCCATCTGCTCTAAAAAAAAGATAGTTTCCTTCCTCAGACTCAAAAGTGCTTGAACCTACATAAGATAAAAAGTTCTCTTTTGTTTCAACTGCAAAACCACAACTCTGATTAGTTTTTTCTGTTTCGGGGACTTCAGGAGTTGTTACTTCTGTATTTGAAGTTGTTTCATTTGTTGCTTCTTCTGTTGAATCACCACCACAGGAAATCATAAAAATACTCAACACCAAAAACGTACTTGTCAAAATCTTATTTTTCATATTAAAATGTATTAGTTAATTACTAATTTAAATATGTTTTTTCATACAAATAATGTCTTTGATTATTGATTAGTATATAAAAACACATGTTAGGATAGCTTAAAAATTATTCTGTCTTACAGGCAAATCTACAAAATAGTATTCATCTCTTTCCTATTCTGCAGCAATATTTAACACAATAGTTTGCATTTTTTTGTTTTACACAAAAACAAAAAAGTTTCACCTAGATATTTTTCTCTTTTACGAACTATACTTAAAGACCTTTTGAATGCTTAACTTTTAGAGCATTTTCATTGAAGGTTCCACTTTATTTATAATAGTTTTATCCTAACAAGTCTAATAACTAGAACTAGCATTTTGTCGAACAAAAGTGCACATTTGTATAAGATATACTTACTTTTAGAACTTATAGCTTTACTTGAGAGTTGGTTGGTCTACATTCTATTTTAAAACACTAAACAGATTCTATGATTGAAGTACAAGGGCTCAGTAAACAATACAAACTGACCAAAAAACAACAAAAAGAACTGCAAACCCAAACGCAGTCTATCTTTGCAGTTAATAATATTAGTTTTACTTGCCAAAAAGGGAGAGTTTTCTCCTTATTAGGCCCTAATGGCGCAGGAAAGACAACTACTCTAAGAATGATAGCAACCATACTACAACCCTCTTCAGGCGAAGTACTAGTTGCTGGTAAAAGTATTATAAAAGAACCTAATGAAGTACGTAGAAAGATCGGTTTTCTGACAGGTTCTACCAACCTTTATGATCGTCTCACGCCAGAAGAAATTGTCAAATACTTTGCAGACTTGCATGGAATGTCTGCACAAGAATACAAACCACGAAAAGAACAGCTTTTTGAGCAATTAGGAATCAATGATTTCCTTAAAAAACGCATTGGGCAACTATCTACAGGCATGAAACAGAAGGTTTCTATTGCTCGAAGCATGATTCATAATCCTGAAGTTGTTATATTCGATGAGCCTACTTCTGGTCTTGATGTAATCACAGCCAACAGTATTATAGAGTTGATTAGAAGTTGTAAGGAAGAAGGCAAAACCGTTATTTTTTCCTCCCATATTATGAGTGAAGTAGACTTGCTTTGTGATGATTTAGCCATTATCAGTAAAGGAAAATTGATCTACAGTGACAGCATGGAAGCCTACAGAGAACGCTCTCAAGATCAATCCCTCACCGAAACCTTCATCCAATTAGTCAACCAACACCAAAACTAAGTCCATGCATACCATTCTAACCGTCATAAAAAAAGAACTAAGAGACACTCTTAGAGATAAAAAGACCCTATTTTCTGCTATTATATTACCTGCTATTGCTATCCCCTTGCTGCTTTTTGGGGTGACAACTATGCAAAAAAATCTGATAGAAAAAGAAAACACAAAAGACCTCAAAATTGTCTTGATCAATGCACCTGAAACGATCCAAGAGGAACTAAAAGATGATCATTTTATACTATTAGATAATATAGAACTGAGCAACGCTAAAGACTCTGTAAAAGAAGAAATTTTTGATGCAGTTTTAGAGTTTGACAGCAATTTTAAAACACAGATTGATAGCCTACAATCAGGTAAAGTCAACATGTACTATAAGTCGACTAATATAATGGTACAAAGTCGACTAAATAAGAAACTAGATGCCTATAAAACACGTATTTTAGACCAACGCATACAACAGCTTCAAATCTCTCCAGAAGTTGTAAAACCTTTAGTAATAAAGGATGTAAATATTGCATCTGCCAAAGAACAGATAGGCCAAGTTGTAGGTGGTTTTATCCCTTATATCTTTATTATGCTCTGTTTTATGGGCTGTATGTATCCTGCATTGGACCTTATTACAGGAGAAAAAGAGAGAGGAACAATAGAAACCTTACTCACGGTTCCAGCATCAAGATTTCATATTCTATTTGGCAAAACAATTACTATTGCATTGATAGGAATCATAGCTGCTGTTGTAGCCATAACGGGAATGGTCGTTGGGCTCAATTTCATAGGTGGTATTCCCGCTACTTTTATGGAGGTTATTAGTAGTATGGTCAGCCCTAAGTTTATTATTATGCTAATGGCTATGCTAATTCCGTTAAGCTTCTTTTTCGCAGGAGTTTTGTCTGCAATTGTTGTTCGTACAAGCTCTTTCAAAGAGGCTCAAAGTTATGTTACTCCAATGTCTTTTGTAGTTATCGTTCCTGCTATCATGGCAATGATGCCAGGTATGGAACTGACTTGGCAAACTGCATTTATTCCAATATTGAATATAGCATTAGCCACCAAGGATATTGTTGCAGGCACTATAGATATGATGCAATATGGAGCTATTCTTTTATCTCTAATTACTTTTGCAGTGCTAGCAATTTACGCTAGTTTCAAAGAGTTTTCAAAAGAAGGGAATGTGTTGAAATAGGCTTATTCCAACATTCTTAATATCCAGACCTTTTCGGTCAATGGTTTCAATGCTTCAACAGTTGATACAAACTGAGTCTTTATCGTTTTATCTAGCAGATTTAGTTCTGTCAACTGTTGAATACATTGAATAGTGTTCAGATAATTTTCTTTGTGGTAACCAATCACCCGTTTACGTCGCATATAAGCCTTAATACTGGTTAGGAGCATATCCAAAAGGTCAAACTCATCAACTTCATAGTAAACTTTAGCCAATAAAATTTTGGCATTGATGTGTAGGAATATATCCTTAGAATCTAGTTTTTGCAGCAATTCAATAGCCTCTAAAAGTTGCCCTTGAGCATGGCGCAACTTCCCCAAACAAAGTCGATACAAGATATCCTTATATTGATCTGGTAATTGTGTTTTATAAGTGTCTACAAATTGCTCTACCCACTCATAATGCTCCAAGCGAATTCCCGATGCAACTATATTTTGATATGTCCAAGGCGACAATTCTCCATTCAATAATAAATATTGTTGTTCTACACCTTCCTTATAGAGATAAAATACAGCTTCTAAATGAAGCTTAGACCCTTTATTAAGCTGTCTGATGCAATAATTAATACCCATAAGGTAAAAATCCCGCAATTCTATAGATTCAAACAGAGCTGTTGATATTTTTAGTAAGCTTAAGTACTTTTGAAAGAATTCCTCTCCATCACTATGCGTCATAGCCTTGTAGGCATAATAATACATAGCTACAGCTGGAATATCCAACAAACTATCCTCCTCCACTTCTTGGAGTACACGTTCCAAACGCTTAGTATCATAATCTTTTTGTTGCTGTACGGTTTGGTGAGATAATATAGAACATGCCAAGCTCAATTTTTGAATATAATAACTAATGTCTAGCGCATCACTCAACTCTTTGAGGTCAACATTGGTTGCTCGTTTTTCTAGCTCCGAAAACTGAAAAACTTCCATTTTAAACTCATAAGCACGTTGCCAATACAAGGCATTCTCTAGGCCTTGCTGTTTTTGCTGCTTAGTTGTTTTTTTTAGAATATTATTAAAATACTTGGGTAGCCTTCGCTCTTTCAGCTCTTGGAGTAGATAAAGCTCCTCCAATAATGGACTTGCCCGAAACCGTTCATAACTAATAAACTCTTCTAATTGTCTCAAGAGTTGATGCATCAAATGCAAAAATTTGGTATTATCATAAGCTTGGTTCTTGAATAATAGGCGCCAAGCAACCTTTTTATCGAGGTATTCCTCCTGAAAGCCAGTAATATCATTGGTCAAATAATCATATAATAGCTCCACTTCTGCCCGCTGATTATGGCAGGGAGAAGCTAACCATTGCCTAAACTTCCGAAGCTCAGGCTTAGTTAGGGTACTAAAAAGTTGTATTAAGCGAGATTTATTCAAATTAAATTTATTACTATATAAGTTATAATAAAAAGATCTATATCCTTATTAAAAGAGATTAAGGTTCAATTATTATACAATATAATAATTAGAATATCTTTTTTATGTTTTTGTTTTTCAATTCTAATAGTAAGATGTTTGTAACGTGACACTACGTAAAATGGATTGCAACACGTTTTATCTTTTGAAAAACAACAAAAACAACATATAACTATGCGTACTTCTCGAATAAGCTTTAGCTTGTGTATAGCATTTCTCTTTCTGTGTTCTATCAATGGTTTTGGGCAAGGTTGGGAAAAGGTGTATCCACTCAATATATTCCCCTCAAGTAATCCTGCTCCATTTCATGGATTCAACTCCTTCACTTCTGCTAGTAATGGTGATTATATAGCAGCAGGTAGTAATTTAATATTGTCTACCAAACCTAAAAATATCAGTCTACAACGCATTGATCCTAATGGAAATCTAATCTGGCAAAAAAGTTTTTTTCCTAAAGTTGACTCTACTGCTCCATTAGGCGATGCTTGGGTAACTAAAAAAATAATAGCTACAACTGATAGTAACTATCTAGTACTAATTAATAAATATTCTTACATCAGTTCAACCCCTTATAGCACTATAGAAGTCCTAAAAGTCAATGAACAAGGAGATAGTCTATGGCATAATAGCTACAACGATCATACCATAGCTAAAGATTTAGCTAGTAATATAATAGAAACCATGGATGGCAACTACTTGATAGCAGGCAACCATGATGATATATATAATGGAGATACTACTCAACGTCAGAGAGCTGCAAAGGTGATCAAGATTGATGGACAAGGACAAGTAATTTGGAAATCTATTTATACAATTCAACCAAGTATTGTTCAAGATACTGCAGAAGTTTATCCATTGACTACAGGCATCGATTTGCTAGAACTAGCTAGCGGAAAACTATTACTTATAGGCAAACACCAAACAGTAAATCCATTGGGACTTCCGTTTGCAGATACTGCTGTCATTTTCCATATAAACTCAACTGGTACAAAACTACAAGAACAAATTTATTCTGGACATTCCTTTGCTAATATATTACCCACCACCAATCAACATTTTTGGTTAACAGATCAGCATAATTCACATTTATATTTATCTAAACTAGATACTACAGGCTCCATAGTTTGGTCAAGTTCGGCATTAGATACACTAAGCAATATTGGCAATCTGCAAGATTTAAGTTGGAGTCATGACAACAAATTATTAGGGTTACACAATTATGTTCCATTAAGTCTTCCTGTATTTCAAAAAACTTCTATTATCAAGCTGGATACAACAGGGACAATCATTTGGGAAAAACGAGATACTAATTCAGAATATCAGCTATATGAAGTAGTTCATACTAGTGACAAAGGTGCTATAGCCACAGGGCTTCGATACCAAAATGGAGGAGGCTCCTCTCCTAGTCGCATAAATCCTTTTATGATTAAGCTAGATTCTACAGGAGAATCTCACACTAATCTAATTCGTGGATATGTAGCCAAAGATGCTAATATTAACTGCCTTGTTGATAGTACAGAATTAGAACTCAAAAATTGGGTTATAAAAATGACTAGTGATGGCTTGACCTATTACACAACTAGTAATAATAAAGGTTATTATGAATTTCTGACAAGTATAGGCAACTATAGTTTAGAGATAGTACCTCCTAGTAGCCATTGGATGGCTTGTACAGCACTCCATAATGGTACTTTTATCAATCCTAAAGATACTGTTTCTATCGATTTTGCAGTCCAAGCAGAATTTGACTGCCCTCTTTTACATGTAGATATATCAACCCCCTTACTACGTCGTTGTTTCTGGAATCGCTATACAGTTTCATATTGTAATAATGGTACAGAAATGGCCTATAGCCCTTATGTAGAAGTTACATTAGACCCTTATTTAACCGTTGATAGTACCTCTATCCCATACACTAGCCAAACAGGAAATACCTATACCTTTCCTATCAACAATTTGGATATCAATGAATGTGGTCAGTTTTATATTTATACACAGGTCGATTGTGATTCTACTGTAGTAGGTCAAACACATTGTACAGAAGCACATATTTTTCCAGATACAACCTGTTTGGATGTAGCAGATTGGGATGGTTCTGATATACAGGTAACAGCTAGCTGTGATAGTGATAGTATTTATTTTACGATTAGCAATATAGGTTCAGGGCCAATGGCAACAGCTCGAAACTATTGGATAGCCGAAGACCATATTATGATGCTAATGGGCACTTACAACTTAGGTGCTGGGCAAAGCACCCAAATTGCTATTCCCGCTACCGGAAAAACATATCGACTAGAAGCAGAACAAGCTCCTAACCACCCATTAAGAACCATAGCAGCAGCGAATATAGAACGTTGTGGATCCAACCCTGCAGGAATACAATACAGTTTAGGAATTATACCACAATACAGCCCAGATGATGAAAGTCCATTTATAGCTATAGATTGCCAACAAAATGTAGGTTCTTGGGATCCTAATGATAAACAAGCTTTTCCTAAAGGGTATGGAGAGCAACATTATATCTATCAAAATCAAAGTCTAGATTACAAAATTCGTTTTCAAAATACAGGCACTGACACCGCTTTCAATATTGTGGTCTTAGATACTATATCTCCATTCTTGGACATAAGTAGTATTCAGGTAGGAGCAAGTAGTCATCCTTATACTTGGGAGTTGATGGGACAAAATATAGTTAAATTTACTTTTTCTAATATTATGTTGCCTGATAGCAATATCAATGAACCTGCATCACATGGATTTATCAAATTTCAAATTGATCAAATTTATAATAATACATTGGGTACAGTGATAGAGAATCAAGCAGCCATCTACTTTGATTTTAATGCTCCTGTTCTGACCAATACTACTATGCACACTATAGGGGAAGATTTCATTACTTTATCTATAAGGAACCCCGAAACACCTTCTAGCTCAATACAAGCTAAGATTTATCCGAATCCGATGCAGACTCAAGCTACTGTAGTAATAGATAGCGAGAATATAGAGAACATACAGTTCAAACTATACAATACTATGGGACAATTGGTTTATGAAAAACAGAGTGCGGTTTCTACTTTCCAGATAGAAGCGAAAAACTTGCCTCAAGGAATTTACCTATACACCTTAGAGGTGGACGATCAGCGCATACAAAGTGGCAGAATCATCATCCAATAATTCATTATCCAAAATTTAAAAACTTATGAAAAAGATATTTTTTGTTTTAATAGCCTTAGGAATACTGACTGCCTGCAAAAAAGAGAATACAACTTCAGGTTTAACTGAGGAACCAACTATCTGCGAAAAGGATAGTGTTACTTTAGGTTTGGTAGATGAATGGAGATTGATAGAAATGTTAGCTGACCCAGGAAATGGCAGTGGAACATTTAGTCCAGTCTCTAGCAGTAAAACCATAGAATTCCATAGTAATGGGACTGTTAGTTCCAATGGAAATCTGTGTAGTATGAATTCAGCATCAAACACTGCAAGTACTGGCACCTACTCTACCGTCGATTCTACTATTAGTGGTTCTACTTGTGCTAGCCTTAATTTCACACTAAGCGGCAATACATTGATCATAAATTATCCTTGTATAGAACCTTGTAGAGCTAAATTTGAACGCCAATAAATACTATACTTGGTCCAACTGTTGGAGCAACCAAGCCTTTTCTGTTAAAGGTTTGGTTGTTTCTATTTGCTCTCGAAGCTGATCTTGTGCTTTCTTATTGTAAGGCGAAATGGTAAGTACCTTCTGAGTAAATTTGATAATATTTTTATAATTCTCACGATGATAGCCCAAGACATCTTTGCGTCGAATAAAGGTCTGAAAACTGCTCAAAAAAGATTCTAAAACATCGTATTCATCTAAAGCATAATAGATTTTGAGCAGCATCATCTTAGCACCTAAATTTAGTTGTAAATCCTTATAATCTATTTGCTGCAGGAGTACTAAAGCTGTTTGATACTCTTTTTTAGCCACCAATATCTCTGCTTTAGCATAATTGACATAAGCATCTTGATGAAGTGGATCTATGTATGCTTCATAGTCCTCCACAAAATTGCTAGCCCAATCCAATTCTTTCAAACGAACTGCCATCCGCACAGCATTTTTGAAAGTAAAATGATGTAAACGGCCATCATTATCCATCAATATATTTTTCTCTATTCCTACCCTAAACAAATCAAATAACTCTTGATAATATTGTTGCTGTCCCTCATTCGATTTTTTCACACAATAATTAATAGCCAACAGATACAAATCTCGCATTTCGGCATGAGCAAAACGATCTGTCTCTGCAAATAAGATAGGTTTAAATTTTTGGTAAAATGCTTCCTTCTCGGGGCTAGTCACCGCCTTATAATAATAGTAGTATAAGGAGATGGCAGGATATTCCAACATCTTTGGAGTTTGTTCTATATACAGAAATACCATATCTAATAGCCCTGTATCGTATTCTGTTTTATAAACACTTTGATGTGCTAAACTCAAGCAACTGTGTCGCAGTTTCTGGGCAATATACTGTAAGTCTAACTTATTGTTTAGCGTCTGCAAGTTTGTAGGTACACTCCTTTGTTGCTCCGACTCAAACTCATATTGCTCAACCTCTAACCTAAAATCATATCTATGAAAGCGAGTATCTCTATAGGGTTGTTCCAAATGCTTTTTTTGAGCATAGCGAAAAGCTTTAGCAAAATGTTTCGGCAAGCCCAATCGCCTATATTCTTGCACCATTGCTATTTGAACCTTTAGAGCATCTCGACTCGTGCGCTGCTCTATCAAAAACTGTTCAATACTCTTCAGTAAAAAAGACATGGCATAGTCAAACTTATCAGAATTGTATTTCTCTTTGGGAAAGACCTTAGCATAAACCACTTCTTTTTGTAGGGATTTATAATCACTAGGGTCTATCTTAACCAAATAATCAAAAAGGCTGACCACATCTCCCCTTTTGTTATAATAAGGAGATCGAACAAACTTTTTGAGTGCTCGATGTTCTAATTTGGATAAGGAAAAAAAAAGTCTGGCTAGCTTACTACTTCTCATTTTATTGGGAAATTACTATTAAAAACACTTTAATCTCTATTAATCTAAGCAAACTAAACTAGAGAAACTAACTTTTTTGTCTTTTTATAATAGAAAAGTATGTAACATCTTTGTATTAGAGCTAATAATTGGTTGGTGAGACTCAAATCAAAAAAAAGATTGTATATCTTACAAATCAACAAATTATTATTTTATTGGGAAATAATTATTCAATCATTATAAAAATACGCATTTATTTTAAGAATAGATTGGGAAAGTAGCTTTTTTGTCTTTTGTGTAATTGAATTTTGACCTCATATTTGTGGTTAGAAGATATACTGAAGTTTTAAAGTTATTATTGTCAAAAATGCAAAAAGTGTGGTTATGGACGTCGTTAAATTTACAATACTAATACTCGCGGGGATTTTTGCAAATCAGGTTAATGCTCAACATCACGCAACTCCTCAACAAGTTGACCAGCAATCTGATGCCCAGTCTATTCAATCTTTTTCGAACAACAACAATACCACTTCGTCTAGTACCCAAAACAAAACGAACAACCCAAATATTATTACGAATACTAATACAACTGTTGTTTTAGGTAATCCAGATAGTGTAAAAACTACCACAACTGGAACAGGTACATCTACCCATAATTCAGTTAATGTAACAGCTACAAACACTCAAGTTGCAAATAATCTTAGTGCAACAACAGAAGACATTACACAAGGAGTCATTAGTGGTCAACTTTATATAGATCTTAATGAAAACTGTATTTATGAAAACTCAGATGCTACAACTAATAGTGCTGTAGTAAAAGCAACCGATAATAATGGAGTGATCTATTCTGCTACCCCCTCTAGTACAGGTTGGTATAGTTTGACATTGCCTTTAGGTGCTTATCAGTTGAGTTTAGAACTCAGTAATCCTTATTTAGATGTAAGTTGTACAAGTATTTATAATACTTCTATAAGTACCACTAATCCTTCATCAATCAAAAGCTTTGCATTCAAAGAAGTAGATCAGTGCCCATTTATGCAAGTAGATTTAGATGTTCCGATTATACAAAGTTGCTACCCTAGTGTATGTACTGTTAACTATTGTAACTTAGGTAACGATACAGCTCAACAAGCTTATGTAGAAATAGAATTAGATACCAACATAATAGTAGATAGCACATCTATTCCTTATCTCTCTTTAGGTGGAAACACTTATTTATTTGACTTAGGAGATGTAGCAGAAAGTAACTGTGGCAGTTTCTATATTAATGTACATGTACCTTGTGACACTACACTTCTAGGAGAAACACATTGTATAGAAGCTCATATTTTCCCTGATACAACTTGCGAAAGTACTTGGACAGGCCCTATACTTGATATAGAAGCTATTTGTGCTAATGGTATGATTTCTTTTGCTCCTCATAATGTAGGCGCACCAATGCCAATTGGGGTGAACTATATTGTAATACAGGATGATTTAATGATTCAACCAGGAGGTGTTATAGTAAAACAAGGTAGCCTTCAATTAGGAAGTGGGCAAATGACTACTATTAGTCTCCCCTTTCAGCAAGGTGGATCTTACAGGTTTCAGTTAGTTCAGTCTAATGGGGTTAATGCTATAGCAGATGTTTTGTTGGAGCTGCCTATCAATAACTGTGCAGCAGGAGTATCTAATCAAGATATATTTTATTCTAACAGTGATGACTTTTTCACAGAAAGTGATTCACCTTTCAGTACAGAAATCTGTAAAGTTAATGGTACACATAGTGCTGTATCTAGTCAAGTATCTCCATCTGTTTCTAACAAGAGTTCATCAGGTTCATCTATAAATGATCTATCAGATGCAACTACAGAGTTGATCGAAGTTCAATTGTATCCTAATCCTATGGATCAAATGGCTACAATCAAGGTAACAGGTGACTTAATGGAAGATAGTCAATTCCGCTTGTATGACCTTACGGGTAGACAAGTAATGGAACAAACTATACAATCCAAACAGTTTAATATCTATAGAAATAATTTAGCCTCGGGCTACTATTTCTACAAAATTGAATCCGCAGGTAAAATTTCAAATATCGGAAAAGTAATCCTTAGATAGGTTTGAATACTAGTGATAGTATTTGACCAGTTAGAAGGTTGGTTTAGGTCTAATAAAGCCGCTTGTAACAAGTACAGGCTGCTTTATTTTTTTGTACTATTCAGTATATAATAGTATTTATAAAAGAAAATAAAGCACCAATAACAAAAAGATGGTCATACAAACCTGAGCAAAAATAACTCGATCTAACTCAGTAGAAAAACTAGTTGACTCAATCTTAAGAATAGAGCTTACCATTGGTGCTATAAATAAATCCACAGCAAATCCTTTGAGGACAACAATAGGTATTGTCATAAATCCTAAACCTATAAAATAGGCCACAAATTCCATAGACATTGGTGTTAGAACACCTTCTTCCATAATACGCCCCAAAACATGAGGAGCTAATACCATTAGATTGATCATAAAGAAGAGACCTTCTATCTTCCATTTATGCTTCAACAAGAATCGAAATAAGGAAAATTTTGATCTAGGTTCTAGTTCTAAATCATCTAATATGTCATTATTAGGCATAATTCTAATTTCTATAGGGTGTTCTTATCCTTGAAAAACAATGTACAGTAAATATAAAGTAAGCCAAAAATTCATGGGGAGCAGACAACCTATTCGTTCAGACTCCCAGCCCAATACAGCAGCTATAGGATAAAAACCTATTACCATAACAAAACCACTAGGTAATAAAATAAACACCATTAAGAAGATGTTTGGGAATTTTAAATTTTAGAGAAGTCAATTCTGCGACAAGCCATAGAAATATTCGCTAAAAGCAAGAAAGCTTGGGAACTTGAGGTTGTGTGCTCATAATCAATT
>JAAEPD010000244.1 GCA_024222455.1 Aureispira sp. | reverse complement strand
TAAATGCTACTAAGGAATAATTAAAAATTTCAGAACACTTAAAATCGTTCCCCTCGTTTTCTCCAAAACAGTACCATCAGTACTCCAAATATAGCTCCACCTAAATGCGCAAAGTGTGCAACACCTGGTTGTTTTCCGCTTACTCCCAAATATAACTCTATTGCACCAAATATCAGTACAAAGTACTTAGCTTTCATTGGAATAGGTGGAATTAATAGCATAATCATACGATTAGGGTACAACATTCCAAAGGCTGCTAACAGTCCAAAAATAGCTCCGGAAGCACCTACCGTTGGTGTAAACAAGTGCTGCATATACGCCATTGTATTCGGATCTAACTGACTTATCTCAATATATTGCACCAAAGTATGTAAGGCTGCCGCTCCTAGTCCTGTTCCTAAATAGTATATCAAAAACTTTTTAGGACCAAAAGCTCGTTCTATATCAGGTCCAAACATGAACAGTGTAAACATATTAAAGAAAATATGCATACCATCTCCATGCATAAACATATGTGTCACTACCTGATATGGCTGAAAATCAGGGCTCTGAACAGGAAATAACGACAAATTACCATACATAAAGTTCTCAAAAGACAAAGTAGCCAAAAACATCAATACATTGATGATCAATAAATTTTTGGTTACCTCTGGTAATACTTGCATCCTATTTTGCATCGTCGATCTATTATTATTCTATTATAGCTAATACTAGCCTCTAACTCAGTACAAAAGCCATTCCGCTGCCCAAACTAGACAAATTGGCACAATTAGCCCATTACTGCTTGTACTTCGGTTACCTGAGGCACCATACGTTTGAGCATACCTTCTATTCCTGTTTTGAGTGTAACAGTAGACGAAGGACAGCCACTACAAGCTCCTTGTAGCAACACACTGACCACTCCATTATCAAAAGAACTAAATTCAATGTTACCTCCATCCATCTCTACAGCTGGACGAACGTATTTATCAATCAACCCTTTTATTTTTTCTACTATCTCTGCCTCATCACCTTCATAAACAACTGCATCTTTGGCCTCCAATTCTGCTTTTGCTTCTTCATAGCCCTCTTTCATGATCTCTCCACCTTCCTCTATAAATTGCTTTACAAAGTTTTTGAGCTCTAGCATTATAGATGTCCATTCATAATCAGCAACTTTGGTTATCGTCACAAAATTATTGCAAATATAAACACCTTTCACAGACTCTTTTTCAAATAAGCTTGCTGCTAATGGAGACCATTCTTTGGCTAACTCTTCATCATTCTCTCTAAAATCTGCTGTATTTTTAGGATACAACATACGGTTTGTTACAAACTTTAGTGTTTCTGGGTTCGGAGTTTGCTCCGTATATAACATTACTGGTGCCTGCTTCATCTCTTGTTTTTGATTAATAACTGTCTAATATATAACAACTTAAGCATTATTAAACTAATATTTTTAACATTAGTCATCTTAAGCCCTACAAAAATAACAAAAAAAGGTATTTTTTGTTGGGCTCTTATAATATTTAATACCTACCTTCATTTCTTTAATAGAATAGGCAAAGTTTCTTGGGCAGAATATCCTTTTTTTGATCAAATTTCATAACTTTGTCATCAAATAATTTCAATAGTTTGTAAAACTATTATTTAATCACAAATATAATTACATCCAATTATGCGCTTTTCGATTTCATCTTCTGAACTAAAAGATCAGTTGCAAATCATAAATGGTGCAATAGGTTCAAATCCTGTATTGCCCATATTAGAGGATTTTCTATTTCGTATAGAAGGCGACACCTTATCTATAGTAGCTACAGATTTGGAGACCTTTAGTATGGCCAAATTGACTATACAATCCAATGAAGATGGGAGCATAGCTATTCCTGCAAAAATCTTATTGGACACTCTAAAACAATTGCCAACTCAGCCAATTACATTTGATGTTAATCTCGAAACTTTTGGGATTACTATTACTTCTGGATTTGGTCAGTATGAATTGGCTGGTGAAGATGGTAACGATTTTCCTCGTATTCCAGAGCCAGATGCTGTGGAAACGATCGAATTGCCTGCTACTTTACTTTTAGAAGGTATCAATAAAACACTTTTTGCAACTAGTAATGATGATCTAAGACCTGCTATGACTGGTGTTTTCTATCAGATCAATAGTGAAGGGCTTACTTTTATAGCTACTGATGCACACAAACTAGTAAAATATAGATTCTCTGATATTACAACAGAGGAAGAAGCAGCATTCATCGTTCCTAAAAAAGCGTTAACTCTGCTAAAAGGTGCTTTAGCCAATAGTAGCCAAGCTGTAAAGGTATCGTTTAGTGCTTCTAATGCATTTTTCTATTTTGACAATCAGTTGTTGGTTTGTCGCTTGATCGATGCTCGTTATCCAGATATCAATGCTGTTATTCCTACAAATAACACGAATGTAATGTCGATCACTAGAGTGGACTTTTTGAACTCTCTAAAGCGTATTGCTAATTATGCAAATAAGACAACTAATCAAGTTAAGCTAGACATTAATGATGGTAGCCTAACTATAGAAGCAGAGGATTTAGATTTCTCTAATAAAGCTACAGAGCAGTTGCCTTGCCACTATGATGGTGACGGTATGACAATTGGTTTCAACGCTAAGTTTTTAATTGAGATGTTGAATGCTATTGGTGGTGATAATGTTCGTATGGAGCTTTCTTCTCCTAGCAAGGCAGGTATCATTCGCACCGAAGAAGCACAAGAAGGCGAAGATTTACTAATGTTGGTAATGCCTGTAATGCTCAATGTATAAATAAAGAAATTTCTTATACCACACTATAAGAACACCAGAGGCTAGCATCCTATCACGGAGCTAGCCTCATTTTTTATGTATCCCTAGAGTTCAAGTGTTTTATTCGGAATCTGCGTATTTTTAATTTCTTCTGAACTAAATATTCTAAAATATTCTGACTTAGGCATACACTCCATAATATCTATCAATGCTTTGGGAGGCACTGTTAATTTTCGAGATTCTAAGTCAAACCAAGCAAATAAGACTTCACTATATACAGCTTGTTGTCCTTTAGTATTAAATAAAGAATGGCACCATTTCACAATCTTATAATCTGCGGTGTGCCCTAACAATTCTATATCGATATGAACTGTTTCATTAGGCATCACCTCTTTCATGTAGTTGAACTCCTCTTTTAAGACTACTGGGCCAATATTGTGTTGTTGAAAAGACCGCTGCGTAAAATCATGCTCTACTAAATAAGCCATTCTTCGCTCATTCATCAAAGATGAAAAAGTAATATTGGCAACATGACGATTAGGATCTAGATCTGCCCATCTAATTTCAAAAGATTTAATATTCGGATTCATCTACTTTGTTTTTTGGTTCAAGTTATTTCTAATACAAACATAGATATACGTTTGAAAAAATACATGTATCAAAAGATACAGAAGCTAAAATTAATCCTTCCTTATCTTCCCGGTATATTGTTGTCTATCCACAACCAAACGATAGGTATAAATTCCGTTTACTAGTCTTTGCATTGGCACCTGTATCAATTCATTGCTGTATGTTACACGACCAGTCTGCGACCAAACTTGCTTACCTGTCAGATCAAATAAACTCAAACGATAAGAGGATTGAGCATGCCCTGCTAATTCTAAATTCAACTCTCTAGAAACAGGGTTAGGATAAACTTTTAGTCCCATTTCTTGCTCTACAGCAGGCTCTATATCTGTAATAATACAAGAGTTAGAATCCTGATTTTCCATCCAAATATCAAAATTGCAATGTTGGCCTGTGAAACCATCAATCATGATATAATAAGTGGTGCTTGGTTGCAATAAACTTGTGATCACAACACTATCTCCATTCGTCAATTTGTCTGCACAGTATATCGGATTCCCCCAACTCACTCCATTCTGACAAGCTCCAACCTCATACAACACAAACTGAACTCCAGAACCTGCTGTTGATATACTCTGACAAGAAATATTATTGAGTTTCACAGCAATTTGATTAGCTATACAAAAAGTATCAATAGTTCGGAAAGTGTACCAAACCGTATTTTCTAATCGTGTAATAGTATTAGAACCTGAACATTCAGGCAGTGAAGCTATAGATATATTCAAAGCAGGGTCATTACTCCCAGGTGTACCTGTTGCTAAAGTAGTACTACCTGCATATACTGCATTTTCGGTACCTATAAATGTTGCATCCGAACAAATATCACTACCATAAGCCAGTCGAGCAGGTCCTGTAGTCATAGTTGCCTCCCAACCTTCTGTATTGTCAGCTCCATCCGAGAAAAACTGAAAGGTTAGACAACCTGAAGTATTAGCCGTACTTGCTTTTATGGTGCCTAAGGTATTGGTATTGCTAGTATCGCCAGTATAAGCACAAATCAAACGGCTTTGCTCAGTATCATCCCCATCAAAAACATACAAATAATCCCAATTACTTTCTATAGCTACCAAAGAGTCAAAAGCTGCCCAAACAACCTCATTATTGGGTGTACTGGCATCAGGACAATAGGTTTTAGTATAACTCTCGTTGTTGCCATAATTAGCCGAAGCTCCTCCTAAATCTGTAAAGGTTTGGTTACCTACAGTTCCTCCTACTAGTGTTGTTCCATTATTGGTAGGTGGAGCCACACAATATAAGCGTGCATGCCAGCCTGTACTAATATCCGTTGCATCACTTTCCATTTTTACCGTTAGGCAATGTCCACTAGACACAAAAGTACCAGGTTGTGGTGCTGTAGATGTAGACCCTGTATAAACACCCACCAAATTATCATTGCTGCTAGCTCCATTGTATATATACAAATAGTCGTTGCCTATAGTGGTAGAACTAAGCTTTAATTGCTCATTTGATGTAGGGTTAGGTCTAAAAGACAGACGAATGGCTTGTGTAGTATCTGTACTACAAAAAGTTTGAGTAGCAGATTCATTATTGCCATAACTTCCAGTTGGACCACCACTATCAAAAAAAGTATGGTAAGCTAAGCCACAGTTCAAATATTGTTGATTGGTAGCAGCCATCAAAATAGTATCCTGATATACATTATTGGGTAAGCCACAGTCATAAACCGCAGACCAACCAGGAGAAGTTGTAGCTCCATCAGAGGTAAACAAAAGAGTTAAAGCTCCACTATTGGCAATTACAGTTCCAGGACTATTAGTTCCAGTATAGACTCCGATCAAGGGAGCAGAAGTATCTAGTCCATCATAGAGCCTCAAGTAATCATAATTCAACTCTACATCAAAACTATTGAAGGTTACATTTAGAGGGTTAGGGCTAACAGGATCGATAGTATAGATATAATTTTCTTTATTGTAATAATTCCGATTCGGGCCGCCCATATCATAGAGGGTATCTACACAAGGAGAAGTACGGCAAGGTGTCATTTTCTCTCGAATTACATTCCACAAATCTAAATAACCATCATCATAACCTAAAGCCCAAATACCCATTCCTGCTATTCCTCGCTTCAATACGATATCCAACCTAGACTCTAATCCTTGAGCATCCATAGCAAAGCATTGTCGCCAACTTGTCCCATCATTAAAAACATGATAAGGTGTCTGAGAGGTTACATCCCATTGAGGATTACTGTAGTTTCCGCTACTGTTATTTTTTATGTATTTGAATGTTCTAGAAACGCCAGTTCCTGTAGTGTTTGAAGGCAAAGTATTGGCTACAGTTGGCCATTCTCTACCATAATAAGGCAAACCCAAAACCAGCTTTTGCAAAGGCATTCCCTTACTTACATAATCTGTGATTGATCTTGACAGACTATAGTTATAACCTGTAGTAAAGCTGTACAAAGGGTCGTTAGGACCTGCACTTCCACTGCCTGAATAATAATAGTCATAGCCCATGATAATGAATAAATCAACGGCAGCTGATAATGCTGGCACATCAAATATCCCATTCCAATCCACTGCATACAAAACTGTACTTACCTGCGAATTGGGGATAGCTGTATGCATTTGATTAGCTAAGTCAATCATAAAGTTGGTGAAATTCGTTTTTTGAGAACTTGGTATTCCCTCAAAATCTATATTGACACCATTAGCTCCTCTAGTTTGTACTAAATTAATCAGGTTGGTGATTAAGGTTTGTTGGGCAGTGCTACTTCCGAAAAAGGTACTATGCCCCGAAAACATAGTTACACATAAATTTACACGCACCCCATTTGCTATAGCTGTATCTATGACGGCCGCCGTAGACCAGCCATGTGTTGTATTGGCATTTCCGGTATTAGGGTCAACCTCATAAGAAAAGAAAGATAAGTCTGTCAATAAGCTCCAATCATAATTGAGGTAGGCACTTCCCGACCAATAAGGATGCCAGCCAAAAACAATCTTATCTAGCGCACAAGCTGAGCGAACGCCAAATTTGGGCAGTTCTTTAAACCCATTTAGCTTGTCAAAAGCTTGATCGCTAGTCAAACCTAAATTGTTGTAATGTTCTAATTCTTGCTGATGAACAGAAATAGTTGGTGTTTGGGCAACTGTTGTGAGACAACCCAACAATAAACTGATACAAAGCACTAGTTGGACTTTCATATACTGAAGTGTTTTATAGAAACGAATTGACTATAGTTACTAAAGGTAAGGTTTATTAGAAGCGTTGTCTAGCCATTTTTCACAAAAATGTAGCTATTCAGAGAAGGTTTTCTCATACATAACTCTCTTCTTCTTACTTCTATTATAATCTAATCAACTTGATTAAAAAGTAAAATACCGTTTTTATTTCAGTTTTCAGCGTTTAATATCTTGAAAAGTTAGGGCGGAATTACTCTAAATGTGTATTTTGAATATACTATTCTATCAAAAATAAATAACCTATGAAAAAGGAAACTAAACTAATTAGTATAGGTATTCTTACAGCTATTGGGTCTTCGCTCTGCTGTATCACTCCTTTATTAGCGATTCTCGCTGGAACAAGTGGTTTAGCCTCTTCATTTGCTTGGTTAGAACCTTTGAGACCTTATCTAATAGGGTTATCGGTAGTAGTGTTAGGATTTGCTTGGTATCAAGCGATCAAACCTTCTAAACAGGTAGATTGTAATTGTGATTCTCCTCAAAAAGCAAGTTTTCTCCAATCCAAATCATTCTTAGGGCTTGTGACTGTTTTTTCTGTACTTATGCTCTCCTTTCCTCTCTATGCTCATGTTTTTTATCCTAATAGCCCTAAGGAAACGATCACAAGCAATGTTACATATACAAAACTAATCGAATTCAAAATAAGTGGAATGACCTGTGATGGCTGTGCAGAACATATAAATCATGAAATACGAAACTTAGATGGAATCATTGAAGCAGCTGCATCCTATGAGAAGGGAAATACTATTGTAAAATTTGATAGTACTTTGGTTGACCTAGCATCTATCGAACAGGCAATTAACCTAACTGGATATACCATAACCTCCCAAATAGAAAACTAAAAGTGGCGATTGTTCTGTCTATCACAGTTATAGGTCAATACTGTTGCACTATTCAAGAAAATAAAAGTTATTAAACAGTTCTTCAACAAAGGCCTAATACAACAAATTCAAATCACCTTTCATAATCTCAGTGCGACCATCTTTCATTTCAAGCTCTGCTATGAAAACAAATACTCCTGATTTCAAAGGCTTGCCTTTGAAGCTCCCATCCCAAGCAGAATCCTCAAAATTAGGTAAAAAGTTTTGGCGATCAAAGACAAGTATCCCCCAACGATCATAGACCTGAAAACTGCGCACATTGGCAACATCTCCTGCACTATAAATCATTAGTAAATCATTAATTCCATCACCATTTGGAGAAAAAGCATTAGGGATATAGGTGCGTAGACGTTTATTGACCTTAATTCTAAAATCAGTTGTGTCTTTGCAGCCTTCTACATCAGTTCCTATTATGGTATAATGGGTAGTATCGTCTGTAGGTGCAGCATATATAGTTGGACAGTCTAGACAACTCAATCCATGCTCTGTAGACCATTCATATTCTACAGGTGTCAAGGTGTTTTTTTGAATACTAAAAGGTAACTCATCGCCCAAGCTCAAAGTTGTATCAGAAGGTGCTTCAATAACCAATTTAAAGACTGGCTGCTCAAGTGTTACTGTTGTATTGGCCTTGCAACCATAAACATCTTTTACATGCACCTGATAAGTCCCTACACTAAGGCTATCAAACATTTTATCAGACTGATAATCTCCCGTTCCTAAAGCATAAGTATAAGGTTCATAACCACCTATAACACTAGTTACCGTCAGTTTACCATTTTGTCCTCCTTTGCACTGTACATCTTGACCTGAGGCTGTCGCCTCCAAATCTACTACCTCTCTAATAATAGCCGCTTTAGCTGTTTGAGTACAACCATTAGAAGTAGTCACTGTTAAGGTATACTCTCCTACTGATAAGTTTTGGGCAATAGAATCTTTGCTGCCATTACTCCACTGATAGCTATAAGGAGCTAAACCACCACTGATAGACGGTGTAATCGTTCCATTAGTACGTTCACAAATACTATTTAGGCTTTGTGTAGAAATATTGATTTGCCCTTTGGGGATGGCTATTCTTGTTGCGTCATTGATTGCTCCTGTACTCGGATCATCAGAGAGTTGAGCAGCAGATCTTCCTGGTATATTTAGGAGTTCTGCTTGATTAGAATAAGTCCCTCCTTCATAATCGCAAGGCACCTTTACTTCTAATTCAAAAGTAGAAATACCAATAGGCAATATATCTATAGTAAAATTCGCAGTAGTTCTATTAGCTACATTGGTACTACTGATAAACAATCCAGTTGCATTAGTCGGTTCAGAAGTCCATTTAAGACCTTTAGTCAAGGGGTCGTTGAATTGAGCATTCTGGATAACGCCTAAAGATCTATTGTAAATAGTAAACTTGTATTTGAATGTTTCCCCTGGTCTAGGAGTACCTAGCACCTCTTTGGTCATTTCTACTCCAAAAGAACAAGAACAACCATCTGTGCTGTTAGGCGCCTTAGGCCCTTTTCCTAAAGGGATAACCAAACCAGTAACAGGATCTATTTTTAATAAATAATCACTTCCATTCTTTCGGCCATAACCAATCAAATCTCCTTGTGCATTAAAATACAAAGCCCCCATACGGCTCCATCCGCTTGCATTACCAATCAAAGTGCTCGAACCATTTGAAGGATCTATTTTAACCAATTTACCTTTCCAAGAATACAAAAAACCATCTACAGGATTATAAGCCATATCCGAACTGGGATAGCCCATAGTTGCTACAAACGTGGCTACTCTAGTTGAGACATCTATTCTATACAACTCCTTACTTGGACCACTTACCCAATATTCACCATTGGGTCCCATCCCCCCTGAATAGAAAGGGTTACTAGACAACCCCGTAATATTACCTAAGTATTCTACTTCATAGTTTCGATCAATGCGGTACAACTGATATGGAGCACTTTTATTAATTCCATAGATCAGATTATCTACAGGATTGTATGCTGTAGCATCAATATCTACAACTCCTTGTGTACTCAGATTTGCCAATTGGTTGACTGATACTGGGTTGGTCGACACTTGATACAACCCTACAACACTTCCTGACTTCAGCGTCTGATACAAGGTTCCATCACAAGCAAAAGGTGCACAGGCTTCGTCTATACGACCATCGTTATCGTTGTCGATACCATCGCCACAAATTTCTTGTGCATGACTCGCCAATGCTGAACAAACTAAACCTAAAATGTATAAATATATTCTCATCAATCTTCTTATCTCAATTAGTTATATTGAAGTTGTTTAAAAATGAATTGTCAAAACCTATTTTGAACTCCATTATTAATCATCTTCATTACAAAGATACTAAACCCATTTATCAAAAAGATGTTCTCTAGATAGACTTTTACTATTGTCAAATTAAACTGACAATAAAGCCAACCTTTTCTTCAGATAGCTCCGTTTACATAATTACTAAGGCAGTCATTACCTTAGTTTTCCCTCTTTCATCAAACATAATAATGTAACCAACTGGTGTTATCTGTATTATAGATAATACTAAACCTTGTATTGTGTAATGCGATACTAATTTTACTAACCTTTTAAAATTTAAAAAACCTATGAATTTGACCTTACACTCTCGTGTATGGCTGGCTTTTTCATGCCTTTATTTAAGCTTAATTAGCTACAGCCAACAACAAAACTACACTATTCATTTTGATGTCAATCAACACTACCTAAATGAACAAAGCAAAACACTATTAGAACAAGAATTTCAAGTCTTAAAGTACCATCCAAGCGCCTATTCAGTACAGGTCATTGGACATACAGATAATGTAGGCTCTTTGGCATTTAACAAAAAACTATCTCTACAACGCTGCGAATCAGCAAAACAATATCTGATAGATCAAGGTTTTGACAGCAGTGAAGTCAAAATAAGGGCTGAAGCGTACAAAAAACCTATTGCTGCTAACCAAACGGACAATGGACGTGCCCAAAATCGTCGAGTAGAATTAATCTTAACACCTCAAAAAATAGAAGTCCCTAATCAGTCTTGGAGCTTTGATGCAGAGGCTGGTGGTACATTTCTTTATGATCGTTCTATGACTAGAATACATATCCCAAAGGGCGCTCTGCTCTATCCTGATGGAAGTCCTGTAAAAGGGGAGATCGATCTAGAGTATAAGGAATATAGAGATGTGGCTGATTTTGTATTTTCGGGTATTCCAATGACTTATCAAGGAATGCCATTCAACTCTGCAGGTATGTTCGAAATTCGAGCTTTTCAAGAGGGTAAAGAGCTTTCGATAGATCAAAAAAAGGGAATCTCAATAGATTTTGTACTTACGGATACTCTGCCTCAACTCTCTTTTTATGAATACAATGAGAATAATAAAAAATGGCGTGCAGTAGAAGCACTTGATCGAAAATCTCAACAAAATGACTTACGTGGCAAATTGCAGATAAATAATCCTCCAGTTAGAGCTAACGAAGGTGGTTGTGCTGTTGGCAGAAGACAACCTGTTGCAATGAATCAACCTATCATAGATGTTGTGGATGAGCTCGACAAAGCCTGTCCTGCTGATATTATTCTGCATAATTATTTCCCAAAAGCTGACACCTTAGAAATTTTTCAAAAAGCCTTAGAGCTTGGGATACATCTAACCTCTCTCGAAAAACTAAACATCCCAAGATATCAAAGAAACTACTACCTTAACTTTAATGAACGTTGGAAAAACAAGGAGTATGCAGGCACTAAATTCGTAGGCGAAAACCATCGTCTAGTTAGTGGAAATAAAGCTTATTATAATATAAAAATTAGCAAAGACAAAAAATTAAGTAAAGGTAGGCTAAGTATAAATATAGAAGATTTGTCTGGCGAAAACCCAGAGTTAGCAGTACTAGCTGAGCACAAGTGGTATATGATGCATCGTACTCGTCGCAAACAAAAATATCTTCCAGCAGCCTTATCTAGAAATTGGTCTGATGTAGAACTTAAAGCTAATGGAACAAGACTCTCTTTAAAACTAAAAGGATATGGCTATCATCAAAATCTAAATATTTACCCTATTCTAAAACGTAAGCAACTCAAAAACCAAAGAAGCATTATTCAAAAGATTGCTCAAAACACAAAAAAACAACGCCTAGAGCAAGCTACTAAATTCAACAAAATAGTGGCTGATTCTCAACAATTATACTTTCAATATTTGGCTATTGATCAGTTGCTAAAAACGGAGGATGATCGTTGCAAAACATTTAATGAATGGCGTACACATATCAAAGAGAATAAAGATTCTATGAATCTGCGCTATCAGCATTACTTAGCAAACAACTCAATTAGTCTAATAGACAGTCTAATCGAAAATGTAGAATTCAAGTATATAAATGCGAATAGATTAGAGGCCAATATGGACCCTATCAATGCAAATTGGCAGCAAGGAGGACAATTTGCTCCTGTACCTATTCCATACAATCCAAACCTTAGCAATGAAACGGAAGCACAACGAGCCCAAAGGGTTGCTAAAGAAAAAGTACGTTTACGCAACTTAGCCACATCTGTAGTCAGTTGGCAAGGTAGACAAAACTTAGATGCAGGACATACCTTTCCACCTTTGGTGCAAAAATTATTTTTGGATGGCTTTGGTGTCTTCAATAATGATCAAATCCAAATATTGGGCAATACTCAACGAGTTTTAGCTTCTTATGAAGATCAAGAAGGCAACCCAATCGAAGGTAAAGTGCTGTCTATGATAGACTATACTATTAATGGTGCTATGAGTTTTCCACCCAAGAGTATAGCATTCAATCCTAAAGCTAAAAATGCCTTTTTGCTGTTTGCTACCAATGGTAAGAAGTATATACTAAAAGCTGACGACTTGAAAAAACAGCTAAAGCCAGATATGACCTCTTGTACCTTTGTAATGGAAGATGTTAGCAGTAGTATCAAAACACCTAATGATCTAAAAAAAGAGCTTGGTCTTAATCTATAATCATCTAAAGAGATGCATCAAGGTAGCTTAAGCTGCCTTGATGTCTTTTATTTTAGTTTAGGATTATTTGCATGTCTATCCTTATCACGTTTAGTACGCTTATCCATTATCTTCTGTACAGAGTCACCCAAATCGATCCCTGCTTGATTAGCTAAACAAACTAGTACAAACAAGACATCACCCATTTCTTCAGCTAAATCTTCTTTAGCAGAAGCTTCTTTATCCTTATCCTTAAAAGATTGTTCTCCATAAATACGAGCCATCAATCGAGCCACCTCGCCAACTTCTTCCATTAAGATAGCGGTATTGGTCAACTCGCCATAATAGCGCACTCCAATTGTATTGATCCAATCATCTACTTTTTTTTGCAATTCCTCTAAAGTCATTGTTTCTGTATTTGTTAATTAGAAAACTATAAATATAACATCTACAGACTAGGATATCCTTATAATAAAGGATTCATTATTTTTTTCTAGGGCACAGTTCTAAAACCCTTAACAATTTTGGTATCTTAGTACTCATTAATAGTTCGCATATTGTTACTTTTAATTAAAGTAACAATAGCAGTAAATTTTTCTAAAAATTTCGCGAACTATGCTCCCAACACACACAAATCATAAGAACTCAGAATAGCACATGACAACTACAAAGTGGTTTATCATAATTAATCCGACTGCAGGAGGAGGAAAAGGTGGTAAATATTGGTCAGATATCAAGGAATTACTCAGCAAAACAGGTGTGAACTTTGATTTTGCAGTTAGTGAATATAGTCAACATGTCATAGAGCTAACCAAGAAAGCGATAAAAGAAGGTTATAGAAAAATAATAGCCGTTGGAGGAGATGGCACCATCAATGAGGTAATCAATGGCATGTTCCAACAAAAAATAGTTACTCCCTCTGAACTAAGCTTTGCCAATATTCCTGTAGGAACAGGCAATGACTGGATAAAAACACATGGAATTCCTTCTAATTACAAAAAAGCCATTTTATCGCTCAAATCGGGGCATTCTATGGCTCATGATGTAGGAGAAGTATCTTATTATGATAAGAATGGAGAGCAAAAAAGGCGTTATTTCATGAATGTGGCAGGATTGGCCTATGATGCTTTTGTCACAAAGGCCTCTCAAGAAGGTAGCCGCTGGATGGGGACTAAAATGTTCTATTATTACCTCATTTTGCGTTGTGTCACTCAATATACTGCAACTAGAGCTAAGATAACATTTGATGGCCAAGAGGTAGAAAGTATATTTTATAATATAGCTGTGGGAATATGCAAGCACAATGCTGGAGGTGCTCAATTTGTGCCACATGCCATTCCTGACGATGGTTTATTTGCCTTAGCTTATTTTACGGATATAAAAGGGATTGATGTGCTCCTCAACTCTCGAAAATTCTATGACGGGAGCATTATTCACCACCCCAAATGTTTTACCACTCAGGCCAAACACATAAAGATAGAAGCTGCTGAGGACAGCCCCAATTTTGTAGAAGTTGATGGGGAATTTTTAGGCAAAACGCCTATTGAGTTTATTATGCACCAACAGGCGATCAATGTAATAGTACCTTAAAGTCACTTACAAAAGGACTAAAACTAAGAACCCAAAAACTTTTTGAAAAAGCCTAAGAATACACTTGCCTTACGCAAAGAAGTAGACACTTTTTTCAAGAAAATTCGAGTTGGAGATGTCTTTTTAGGCAATAAGGATAAAGCTTGCAAGATCTCATCATTATCTTGAGGTTTACCTACTGTTATACGCACACAATTTTGACAATTGGTAAGTTTAGACGCATCATAAACAACAATGTGCTCTTTTCTTAGATATTCTAAAACCAATTCTGAACGCTCTGTTTCTACCAATAGGAAGTTAGCATCGGAAGGACGTACACTCTCCACAAATTTGAGTTGAGACAATACATCTACCATTCTATCTCTTTCCTTAATGGTATTGCTAACCACACGAGCTTTATTGTCTGGAACTTGTAGTGCTTTTATGGCTGCTCTTTGAGCTACTACATTTACATTGTAACTAGGACGTACAATATCTAAAACCTTTATCAATTCCGGGTGTCCATAAGCAGTTCCCAATCGAACTCCTGCCAACCCCCATGCTCTAGAGAAACTTTGAACGATTATTATATTTTCGTAACTCTTGATACATTCCAAAAGACTTTCATCTTCAGCATAATCAATATAAGACTCATCTATGACTATAATTCCATTAAAATCGTCTAGTAAATCTAAGACACCTATCAAATCCAAGACATTGTACTTGTCGATACAAATACCTGAAATAGGGTTAGGATTGTTCACAAAAACAATCTTAGTTTCTTCTCGAACTGCTTCTCCTGCATTGTAGGTTGGCAACTGAAAAAAGTTAGTCAACTCTACTTCATCAACAACCACATTGTTGAGCGAAGCTAAACGCTTGAGACGAGTATCTGTAGGTGTGAAGAAAAGCACTCTATCTTTTCCTGGAGTGCAGAAAGAACGAATTAAAATATCAATTACTTCATCACTCCCATTTCCTAGAAAAATCTCTGATATATCCACTGATTTGTGCTCAGCCAATTGAGTTTTCAACTCAGTTGCATCGCTATCTGGATACAAATGATACTCCTCATCAGAACCAATTGTTCCAAAACGACTTTCGTTTTTATCCAAATACAAAGGTGATGTACCATTGTTTGGCCATTTCTCAATCGGATGATGATGGTTGATCAATCTTTTGATATGTTTTGGCAATGCCCGTTGCAAATCGAAAGAAGAGTTCATGTGCTAATGGATTGATTAGTGATTCTATCTAAGATGTTCTAAAAAAAGAATATGTAATTAATAGTCTGATAATGAATTTAATCAAAATCATTCAAATTCAGGTAAAGAGCCTCTACCTTTTTTCATTTTAGCATAATATTGGCTCTATTTCCTAAAAGTCAATTGCCACAAAAAACTAGCCAATTTCATCTGCTAACATCAACACATCAAATGCTGTTTTTGCTTCCTCTTTTGCCAATAATTGCTTAGCATATTTATGCAATTCTTCTACACATTTCTGAGGCTCTGTTTCAAGGTTATTCAAAACATCCTTAATGTGCGAATTGCTCTCTTTTACTGCTTGTATTTCTTCTGTCGTAGGCAATACATATTGTCCTGCCAACTGAGCTATTTCGTTCCCTGTCAGGAAGCTGCTTTCTTGTATACTTTTTGGCAATTTATCAAAACCTAAAGCTAGATCCATAACTGACTGATAAACCGAAAAGATAGCATCTCCACTAGCTCTAACATAATTAGCCCTGCCCAATCGACCAACCAAATCTAATTTATGTGGGTTGATACGCTCACCATCCAATACATTTTCGTCTATATGCAGACGCAACACATCACAAATAACTAGATGCCCTGCACCACCATGTTCCCCTAAAGTTATGATCTCTTTTACTTTACATTCAAAATGCACAGGAGACTCCTTGATACGGTAAGGTTTTACCAAATCGGACTCTACAGGTGTCAAGCCAGACTTATCAAACTCACTCACCTCAGGAGGGTAAGATACACTAGCAATAGTCATTTGACGCACTATCTCATAATTAACTACATTAACTACTACTTCTTGGTTGAGTTGTACATTGTGTAAGGTATCCTTAGTATTATTTCCTGCTACTGTTCGGTTAGAAGAAAAAACCAATACTGGAGGGTTAGAGCTGAATGCATTAAAAAAACTATAAGGTGCTATATTCGGAATTCCATTTTCATCGATGGTACTCACAAAAGCAATTGGACGTGGAGCTATTGCCCCCACTATAAACTGATGTAAATCTTTAGTAGGAATCTCCCCTGGATTAACAACTCTCATGCTCATAACTTTATAGGTATTGATTTTAAATTAATCGTTATATTATATAATAGTCGTTGCTTTTTGAATTTTCTGCTAAAACTCAAAAAAACATTATTTCTTAGTTCTTAATCATCACTTACGAAAATTCAACGAACTATAGTTACGCAAATATCCATATTTTTGCCCTCATTCTACATAATAGAACTAGTTAAAATTTATTAAAAAGATAAGGAACTGTTCAACTACTAAGCATAGGTTTCTATTTTTGCAGCCCAAATTAAACTTAAAAAGAGATTCTACTTTATGCTCAAAGCTATATTTACTCAGTCTTATATTCTAATTTTTGTTCTTATTGCAACCTATGTATTAGGACAAGATCCTATGTCCAACACAAGTGTTCAAGACAGTATTTTTCCACTAGATTTCAGTTTTTATAAAAACCGCTATAGCGAAAAAGATTTACTCTGCAAGATCACCGACAATTCGGGGGATGGTTGTGATATACTCTACGGCACACGCAATATGCGAGCAATTTTGCATGGAATAGCCTATAGAGGTGGTGCCAACAATTACTTCCATAAAACCAACAAGCGCAGAAACTCCAACCCTTTACCAGATGATGGGGTAAAAAACTTATGTAGCGAAGGTTTTTCACATGCAGTTTATCTCTATAGAGTCAATGCTGAATCTATGGATTCGGTACAAGCTTGTGATTGTATAAAGGGAGATAGCAGTACGATGAAATATAGTCAGTTAGATTATTTTGACACTACGCATATCCGCAATATTATTCAAATGGTCTATGAAGCTGGTGTGAATGATGACAAAGGGCCAGTTTATTTGCATTGTTGGAACGGTTGGCATGCCTCAGGTTACATTTCGGCTGTTTTGCTCAAACAATTTTGTGGCTATGATGAGTGGCAGGCTGTCAATTATTGGGACTTAGGGACAGATGGTGTCAATAAAAACGAACGCTATCAAAAGATTCGCAAGATGATAAAGAACTTCAAGCCCTATCCTCAATACCAATTTCATGACACTTTAGGCAACCTCGTTTGCCCAAGTATGCCTGAAGTCATTGACAGTTCTAAACTCTATATTGGGTTAGAACATTTGGTACTCGTACCAGAGGCAATTCCTATCGACTATAGGATTGTATTGCATAATATCTCTTTTGGTGCTGGTGAATCTAGCTTCTCCAATATTCATAGAAACAGGGATGTAAAAATGCTTCTAAAGGCTCTAAAAACACACCCTGAATTGAGTATAGAAATAGCTGGATACACTGACAACTCAGGTAGTTCATCTAAGAATAAGGCCTTGTCTCAAAAGCGAGCTAAGTTCATCTACGATTACTTACTCAAACAAGGTATATCAAGCACTCAGATTTCTTACAAGGGTTATGGAGAGCAGCGCCCTATTTATAGCAATCGTTATTCTTCTACCCGAAAAAAGAATCGTAGAATAGAGGTTAAACTTCTAAAAAACATTTCCTTTGTAAAATAATAGGCTTGTTATAAGACTGGGATATAACATATTTTGATAATATTGAATCTACCTAATGATTAAATTTGAACGCTATAAGTTAGCAAATGGCTTGACCTTAATTGTACATCCTGATGTGAGTACACCTTTGGTGTCTGTCTGTTTGACCTACAAGGTTGGGACTCGAAACGAACAGCCTGAACGTACTGGTTTTGCTCACTTATTTGAACACTTGATGTTTGGAGGTTCTAAAAATGCTCCTCGCTTTGATGACCATATACAGCAAGCAGGTGGCGAAAATAATGCTTTCACTAATCAAGATATTACTGTTTATTACGATATAGTACCTAAGGATAATATAGAACTAGCTCTCTGGTTAGAGGCTGACCGTATGCTCAATCTTAACTTAGATCAGCAAAGTCTAGACATACAACGAAAGGTAGTAATAGAAGAGTTTAAGGAAGTTTGTATAAATGAGCCATATGGCGACATTTGGCATCATATGGGGCCTTTAGCTTACAAAAACCATCCTTATAGTATACCTACTATCGGAAAAACATTCAAGCATATAGAAGATGCTACTTTAGGGGATGTTAAAGCCTTTTTTGATCAATATTATTGCCCTAATAATGCTATTTTGACTATTTCTGGAGATGTAGAGCCATTACATGTATTAGAATTAGTAAAAAAATGGTTTGGAGATATCCCAAGTGGCAACACTCCTACTCCGCAATTTCCTGCTGTTAATCTACCTAAACAACATCAACATATAGATGTAGAAGCTAACGTCCCATTAAATGGACTCTATCTGGCTTTTTATTCAGCCAATAGACTAGCTCAAGATTATTATGCAGATGATTTGCTCTCTGATATTTTGGCTGAAGGCGAAACTTCTCGGTTGTATGATGAACTGGTCAAAAAACAACAGTTATTCTCAGATTTAGATGCTTATATAACAGGTACTATAGATCAAGGTTTATTGGTGATAGAAGGTAAATTGTCAGAAGATATTTCCTTCCAAGAAGCAGAAGATGCTATTTGGGAATTGCTAGAACGACTAAAAACAGAACCACTAAACCCTCAGGAATTTAAAAAACTACTCAACTGTGTAGAACATAATCTAGAATTTGGAGAAACAAGCCATTTACACAAAGCTATGAGTTTGGGTTATTATGAAACATTGGGAGATGCCCATTGGATAAACCAAGAACAGGAGCGCTACAAGAAATTAACTCCAGAAGTGCTTCAAAAACGAGCACAGCAAGTTTTTCAGAAAAATCTAAGCAGTAGTATCTATTACAAAAGTGTAGATTAATTCCAGAAAAACTGGCTATACTCAATACCTTTTTCGTCCAAAAAGCTTCGAAGACTAGAAAAAGCATAATTATTATTAAATCGTTCTTGCAAGACAGCTAATAATCCTTTAGCATCTTGTAGTTGTAGAGCAACAAGAAGTTGAGGTAGGTCGGTAGTTTCTACTTTTAGGCTATATTCATAATCAATAGATCCTTTTAGTCGTTTTACTGTTTTGCCAACATCATAGCCTTCTACCAATAGACTTCCATCATCAGATAAAGTTGCGGTAATAGTAACTTTCAACTCTGCTGTTTTCAGCTCATATAATATAATGCTATTGCTCATTGGCTGTATCTAATCTACTTCCTCAAAAATCTGTGAATGTGGCTTTTGTAACATATAAGGAGCTAATTTCTCAATATGATGGTTATGTTCCTCGCTTCTTGCCCAAACTTTGAGTTGCTCCAAATTATGGAATCTCATAGCTAAATGTGCTCGATTAGGGTTGGTATGTATTAGTTGTAATCGCTGAATAGATTGAAAGCCTTCAAACTCCTCTATAATTGGACATAATTCGTCCACCCAATGAGGTAAATACTCTCGGCCTTCTTCGTTCAAAAAATGTTCTATCAATACCATTATCATTGTAAATCGAGCTTAATGTGTCGTTATCTTCGCACGCCTTTTATAGTACGATTGAGTATGTAATTTGGTTTAACTCCGTCATTAGGATTTTTAACAACTTGACTGATCTTAAACTCAAGATGATCATTATCCCAAAAACCACCTGTCAAACCAATATTATATTCTGAATATTCCCCTAGTTTTCCATTCTCTTCTAAGGTTGCTAATACTGCATTTTGTTCATCAAATTCTATTGTAATATATTGATGCTTGTTTTGGGCACTAGCCAACATTAGATTAGGAGATCCCTCATTAATAGAAACCACTCCTATTGCATTATGAACGGTTGTTGTTTGCTGATTATTGCTTTCTTCTACTGTCGTGATGGTAAAATCAAAATCCCCTAAATAGTCCTTTCTATAATCCTTCAAAACTTCTACAGTTAAGGCCCTAGAATTTTGATTTCCATAATTATCATAAGCAACTGCTTTTATACTGTGTTGTCCAATTCCTTTAGTTTCTCCCCATTCAAAGAAATAAGGAGATTCTGTTGTAGAAAACATTAAAACATCATCTACATAAAATTCTACTTTTTCTATTTTTCCATCTTGATCAGAAGCTACTGTTTTGAATACAGCATTTTCAGCCTCATAATAAGTTTGAGCAGTATTGGGTTCTACAAATGTGATCTCTGGTAATTTACCTTTAGATATTTTAATAGAGTCCTTATCTTTACAAGATACCAACATCAATATCCAACTCACCAATAGGCATAAAACAAGCTTTGACTTAAACATATTCATTTTGATTTTTCTAGTTTACAATTAAACTTTAAAACCTAAACTAGATTTGCAACTATAGCAAATGAAATCCCTCCTAAAGTTAAAGATTCAAAATTGTTTATTGCAAAAGATTCACCAAGACTTGATAATTATCAAATCGTGCATTTTCCTTACGCATACTCAACAAAGATGTTATTTCCTCTAACGACATTTCCTCATTATCCAATTCATCACAAGTTGCCTCTGTCCGAATCTCTATTTTTCCTTTACGCAACTGTTCCATTCGCCAAGCATATGTAGTTTCCATTTTGCTCCAAATCTCCCGATTCACTTCCTTATAATCCTCATCTGGCACTATAGCTTCTGCCTCGTTAAACGCTAATGTATTGCGAGCTATCATCTTACTATTTTCTATCACAAAATAAGCAGCATGAGCCCAAGACTGTCCTCCAGTCACCAATCTAGAATAAATAACCAGTTGCAAATCTTCCTTATTCCGAATCGCTTGCCTTTTCCCTGTCAAACCACCCCATTTCAAATCTACTACAGCCAATTCACCATTTTTTCGTTCTAGTACCAAATCTGCTATACCTGAAACATCTTGACCTGCCAATTTCCCACCAACAGGAGCTTCAATTCCTCTTATTTTCCAATTATTTTCTTGTATAATAGACACCAATGCCCAAGCAGCATCCTTTAGTTTGTTGACCAACCCTATGCGCTCTGGTTCCTTACCATACATCAATAAAATAGCTCCTTCTTTTTCGAATAAAGGAGGTACATTTTCGTCTATCCAAAGCTCTATATCCTCCTTAGTCCAACTCCTGTTTTCTTCTTTAATTTGGATAAACAATTTTTCAAAAGCCTGATGTGCTAAATTCCCTTTGAGTGTACGCTCTTTTATTACACTCAAGATAGGAGATTTATTCAAGCCAATTTTGTATTTAAACACCCACTGATATGGATAATAAAACAAGGCTTCTAAGCTTGTAAATGTCTCTCTAGAGCGCTCATCTATGGCAGCATCTCCAGCAGCCATTCCAGGCCCTAATACATTCAAATAAGGTTTAGGTTTACCTAATTGCTTAGGACTTATCTTTATCTTATTAGGTAGTTTCAGAGCAGTTTCTAAGAAAGCTATATTCTCTTCAGAATCTACATTAACAGTTATTTTCTCTAAGTTTTTCTCTCCCAATGCAGCCTGCAAATCCCCAAATAGAGGGTGTGGTAATACCTCTCTTCCATCCACATACTCTGGCATCACCAAAATCAACTGCTGACGAGTTTTCAAGAAAGGCTGCATTCGTTGCCAAAGTAGTCGTTTGTTCTCTACTTTAGTATCATTCAACCGTACATTATTCAACTTCAAATACTCTACTTCAGGTCTATACCAACGAGCAAAACCTACATCATGGCCTTGTTCTATAAAATTCCACCACAACACATGCTCTGCGGCTTGGACCACAGCACTCGTTCTATGTATAAATGGAAAATGGTCAGCTTCTGCTTTCCTAAAACACATAGGAGCAGGCTCATTGATAGTACGTACCAATCGCTCCAACTGCAAGTGCGACAACATTTGCTCATAAGCAGGTAAGGCTTCTAATACCTCAACTATACGCCTTGCTTGCTCATATAGCCCTAAGAGTGCATTTTGAGTATTTTGCAACTCCTCTTTTTGCTGTTCTGTTTCTTCTATAATTGCGATACTAGACGGCTCTTCTTGCATTTTATTCATCGCAATCCGCTTATCTAGTTTTTCTATCGCTGTTTTATTGGCATCTACTTGATTCAATGACCATATTAGGATATACTCAAAAATCTCTATAACCTCTTTTTTAGGTACTACTTTATTAGCATCATAACGATTGCGTCTAAACCAAAAATTGTATTCTCGTTGCGCCTCTTCTTTTTCTTTCAAAATTTCTTCCGCACGGATAGAGCTATCTGCTTTATCTGCTTTATCTTCAAAGTTCTCAAAAAAGTTAAGTACCATAGCATTCCAAGCACCACTAAACAAACCTGGCTTCTTAGCCATCAAAGCAGCTATTTCTCTCGAAAGACCATCATGCAAAGGGCGATTGGGCAAAGAAACAAACTCTAATATCTTGTATGGATCTATCGGCTTCCACAAAAAAGCACTAATTAGTTTCAGAATCTGTAAGGTAGGTCTAGACAAAGATGCAGACAAAATACCCAAACTAGGTAAGCCTTCACGCACCAAAGCATTATCCAACGCTCTATTTTTGTCAGGTATAATGCACAAAGGCTTATAATCTGCATTACGTTTAAAAACTTGTGCTAAATAGTTAGCCGCAAAAGTTTCTCTCTTAGATTTTATGATCACCAAAGAGCCGTCTGCTTTGACTTCTTGTTTGTTTTTCCCTTTTTTTAGCAATGCATTTTGCACACTAGCCAAATCCGTATTTCCTATAGGTTTAGGAGCTTCAGCTTCCACCAACTCTACTCCTGAAAGCTCCATTACCCCCAAAAGTTTTTGTACATGGATAGGCAACAAGGCAAAAGCCTCATTCAGGTAGATTTTTTGGCAAGGCGCACCTTGCTCTTCCAATAGTTTTTCTACTTTTCTCCATCGTTCTGCAAAACCAGCATGTAAGGAGGTAGGAGTTCCATTAGCAACCATACGTTCGATAGCTGCTATGTTTTTCAAACGAGTAGGGGTTTCTCTTTCCTCCTCAAAATCCCAACCTGCCATATATAATTCATCTCTACGAGACAACAAGACAGAGGATGTTGCTAAACTATCCGCTTCGAAAGAGGCTACAAAAAAAGCTTTAGGATTTATTTGAATATAAGCATAGAGTATTTGGCGGTATTGCTCCAGCCTCAAATACTCATGTTTTTCGGGATAGCTCAGCCCAAAATGCTTTTCAAGTAAACTCAAAAGCCCTAATTCTCCACAATGTAATTGAATCTCTTCTGGGATTGTCACCACATCAGGATACATCTGATCATCAAGCTCTAAACCAAATTGAAGTACCATTTTTTTGTTTAATTCAAGGTAAGTTAATGTTTAGCTATAATTGTGACAGGTAGTTTAATAATAAAACTAATGGTTTCTGATTGTAATTTTACGAAAAAATGCACTAAAAATCAACTTTTTGATGCAATTTATCGACGAAAAACAAAAAATATAATCAAAAAATTTACATTTTAATTTATTAAAAACTAAATAGACTGATCAAAATCACTCCTAATCTTGATTCTTGTTAATTCTTTTTTATCTTCAACACCCTATTTTTGCATTATCACTCACCTACAATCAACCACAATTGTAGATCACTTAATAAACATTAGAAAATTATATTAGCCATGCTTAAAAATATTTTTGTACCTACTGATTTTTCTGAAAATGCAGATCACGCTCTGCAATATGCACTAAACTTAGCTAAAAGTTTCCAGCTCAATATCTATGTTTTTAATGCTCACATGACCCAAACTCAAGGAGGCATGATGTTATCCATAGATGATGTTATCAAACATGAGCGGGAAGCAGAATTGGAAGAACTTATGGTTAAGATTCGTCCACAACTAGATGATGATGTTATCTCCGGACATGTTGCTATAGTACACAACTCGGTAGATGCTATCTGCTCTGGAGCACTTTCTACTAAATCCGACCTTATCATAATGGGAACTAAAGGGGCGACAGGTCTCAAAAAGTTATTTATGGGTAGTACTGCCTCTAATGTTATTAGAAAAACTAGTCTTCCTGTGTTAACGGTACCTGAAAATGCTCCAGTAACACCTCCTAAACGAGTGACACTAGCAATAGACACAGAAGATATTGAATATTCTTTCTTTTTGTTACCTGTTATGAATCTATTATTAACGATCAAACCTGAATTCACAATCACGCATGTTCAAGATGAGCATGAGATAGATAAGACTAAAGGAATCTTTAAGTTTTTTAATAGTCATAGCATTCCTTATACCTACAAACAGCTTAAAGGAGATACTGTAGAAGATGCTATTACTAATCATATTGAAGAAAATGAAACAGACCTACTTTGTCTGATCAATCACAAGCGTACTTTTTTCCAACGCTTGATGCATCCTAGCATGACTCAGAAACTAGTTATGGGCAATAAAATTCCTCTACTAGTTCTTCATGATTATCAATAAAACCAAATATCAATCAAATATATGGGCACCTTTTGGGTGCCCTTTTTTTTTGAGTACATGCACCATTATTACATATAATAACATCCTAATAGATACTAACCAAAATCACCTTAATATTTTTAACCTAAACAAATCGCACAACCATGCACAAACTATTGATTATATTTTCAATTCTAGTTTTAGGGCTATTCTTTAGCGCCTGTAACTCTAGTTATCAGGGAGGAGAAAATACTTCTGCTGTCGATATACCTCAAGAACAGCCTTCGGCCAGGCACCTAAGCACAAAAAATAGAACCACAGAAAATAATGAGATGGCCTTAGAGGACTATGAATATTCTGTTGAAGAAGAGGAAGTTCCTCCTGGTGACATAGTGACTCCAGGGCAGAATACAGAAGAGTAGGACGAAATAAAAGATAACCCTTTCAAAAGTTCGAAAGAAAATCCATTATCT